>JALOOE010000155.1 GCA_025454565.1 Anaerolineae bacterium | reverse complement strand
TGGCTTATCCGTATGATGAAGAGGACAAGCGGGCGGCGCTGACGCAGGGGCTGCTCGCGGCTGGATTGGCCGCGCTGGGAGCACGCAAGGGCAGCGAGTTCAATGCTTTCGCCCAGGCTGGACTGCTCGGGCTCGGGGGCTATAACACGTCGCTGCGAGATGCCACGAATGCGCGCGAGGCGCAGGCGCTGCAACGGATGCGCGAGCAGCAGTGGGCGATGACGCAGCAGGAGCACGCGCTCAAGCTGAAGCAGATGCAGGAGCAAGAAGTGCAGCGACAGCAGGATCAACAGGCGCTGCCCGGCCTGTTCTCGGGCGGCGGCCCCAACCTATCCGCAATGGGCCCCGGTGGGCCGACGCCGCAGAACGCGCAGGCAGTGGCCCCGAAGACGAACGAGGCCGCGCAGTACATGGCCGCAGCGAACTACTACGCCAAGCAGGGTAGGATCGACAAGGCCAAGGAGTACGCCGCCATTGCCAAGCAGATGGAGGAGGAGTTTTCGACCTCGCCGGTGACGGGGCTGGATGCTTCCGGCAATCCGGTCTTCACTCAGTTCGGCAAGCGTGGCGGGATGAAAGTGGCGCAGGGTGTAGCGCCGCCGCCTGAGATGCAATTTCTCAACCTGGGCGGCAAGACGGTCGGCGTGGACAAGTTGCGGACGGCGCCCGGCACTTCGTTCGCAGCGACGATGGCCCCCGGTGAGGCAGCGCGCCTGTCGCTGGATCGGGAGCGGTTCGCTTATGACAAGAGCAAGGACGCTGCCGGGGGTGCCGACAAGTGGGTAAACGACCTTGATCGCGGCGTGCAGATCAACATGGCCAATGGCGACACGCGACCCATTACTTCAGGCGGGCAACCGATCGGAACCAAAAAAGACACGAAGCTAGTCGATGGCTCGCAGCGGGCGTTGACGGTGCTGGACATGGCTGAAGGCATCATCAAGACCGGGGATCCTACTGGCAGTCTCGCCGGCAACCTGTACGACATGGCAGCCGGCGCGTTCGGCGTCTCGACTTCTGGCGCGAAAAGCGTGGCCGGGTTGCAGGCGCTCGAGGGTGCGCTGATGATGGCGCAACCGCGGATGGAGGGCCCGCAGTCGGATAAGGACACGGCGCTGTACAAGCAGATGGCCGGCAAGATTGGCGATCCCAACGTACCCAATGGGACCAAGTTGGCGGCGGTGAAGGTCATCCGTGACATGCACAAGAAGTATTCCGCCAATGCTGGGGCGCCCACGTCTTCTGGCGCTACGGGCGAATGGTCTGCGGTGGAGATCAAATAATGCCGATCTTTGAGGTGATGTCACCGGACGGGCGCAAGTATCGCGTGACGGCGCCGAATGGCGCTACGCAGGAAGACGCGATTGCCTATGTGCAAGGCGGGTCGGTGGCGCCGATGGCATTGCCCGAGCAGGCCAAGCCGCAGCAGTCCATGTCCCCAATCGGGCAAGCTCTATCCGGTGGCCTGCCGATGTTCGGCGGCGGCTACGCGGCCGACATGGGCATGGGGATGAAGCAGGTGCTTGACGCCGGGGCGCAGGTGCTCGCCCGGGCGACCGGGATGGGCGTCAAGGACACGGAAGCTGCCAACCAGCGCACACGCGACCTGTACGAGCAGAACTTCGCCCCAGAGTCGCGCCCCGGCGCGGCACTGCTGCGCGGGGTGGGGCAGTCGCTGGCAGTAGCCCCTGTAACGCCCGCATTGGCCGCTGGCGGGCTTGTGCGGTCGGTGGCGCAGGGTGCTGGCATGGGCGGGTCGATGGGCGCGCTAACGCCCGTTTACGGGGCCGGTGACGATGCTGACTTCTGGAAGCAGAAGCGGCAGCAGGTGATCGAGGGCGCAGCCGGTGGCGGGATTGCGGGTGGGGCGTCGTCGGTGGTCGGTCGGGTGCTGGCGCCGAAGGTCAACCCACAGGCGCAGATGCTGCTCGACCAGGACGTGACGCCGACGCCGGGGCAGATCCTGGGCGGGGCGTGGAAGACGGGCGAGGAGAAAATCCGCAGTGTGCCGTTGCTGGGCGAGGCGATCACGGCGGGGCAGCGGCGGGCGATCGAGGAGTACAACCGCAGTTTGTACCGCAAGGCGCTGGATCCGATCGGGCTGGGTAAGGAGGCGAAGGCGCTGCCGGTCGGCAACGACGGCATCCGGGCAGTGGGCGATCGTCTGTCGGCAGCGTATGACGGCGCGCTCGCGCGATCGGTGCCGAGCCCGGTGGATTTGCCGTTCAAGTCGGCTCTGACCAAGCTCGAAAGCATGGTGCCGCGGGCGATGCGGAAAGACTTTGCGGACATCATCGATAGCCAAGTGCGGGCCCGGGTGACTCAAGGGCAGACGCTGACCCCGACGGTGGCTAAGGAAGTCGAGTCGGAGCTAGGGCGCCTCGCTGTTGGCTATCGCGGGTCGGCGACCGAAAGCGAGCGGCAATTGGGGCGGGCGCTCCAGCAGGCCCAGCAGGAGGTGCGTGCGCTGGTGGCGCGGCACAACCCGGTGACGGCGCCGGAATTGCGAAAGATCGATCAAGGGTGGTCGGTGCTTACGCAGCTAGAAAATGCCGGATCCATGCTAGGGGCCAAGGAAGGCATCTTCACCCCGGCGCAGTTCCTGAATGCGGTGAAGAAGTCGGACAAGTCGATTCGTGATCGGGCCTTTGCTCGCGGCACGGCGCGTAACCAGGAAATCGCGCAGGCGGCCGATTCCGTGCTCTCGCAGCGGTATCCCGACAGCGGCACGGCGGGTCGGGCGATGCTGGGCGGGGCGTTGGGTGGAGGCTTAGGCTATCTCAACCCAGCCATCCCCGCAGCCGCCGGACTCGGCGCCCTAGCCTATACCCCCATTGGGCAGCGTGCGACGGCGGCGATGATGACGCAGCGGCCGCAGTCGGCGAAGGAGTTGGGGGAGTTGCTGAAGCGGCTGAGTCCGTATCTGGGTGGTCCGGGCGCTGCGGGCCTGCTTTCGCTTTCCCCTTAGCATAGGCGATGACGAGCGCCATGCCGACGGCGCCGATCGTCTGCCAAAACTGGTCGTTATTCATCCCTGCCCCCAAGTGGTGGTGCGGATCCCATTCTATCTCCAAGGCATACCGTGCGTGACGACGACAATGATGATCATGCTTTGCTGGCCACGCTCGCCGTCAAGGTCGCGCGGCTCGAGGCCGAGGTGGACCGGCTGGAAAATCGCTTCGTTTTGATCCAACGCTATATCCATGTAGAGCGCAGCGTCATAGGCATCGTGGGCTTGGTGTTGACCCTGCTGGCGGCGTTTGCGATGAACAAGCTGCTTGGGGGGCACTGATGGCGAATCACCCCGTTGGGCGATTCTGGCTGGCGCTGCCGTGGATCATGCTCGCGTGCGGGCTGCCGACGCTGGCGTGGTGGATGTTCGAGCCGGTGCCGCTGACTGTCAACTATGTGGCTCCGTGCTTTATGGAGCGTCCGGTATCGAACCGCGAAGAGGCTTTGCAATCGTGCGTCACGCAAACTCGCGGCGGTGGCGTGCTCTATAGGTGGGCGGAATACTGCGTATCGAGGGCGTTTGAGGCAACGAGCCATAGATCGTGGGTTGGCCGCGCGGTGGTGTGGCCTGCGCCTGATTTGCCTACGATCATGTCGCGCACGCCTGGGTGTTACTCCACCAATTTTGCTGTAGAGATACCTACGAGCAGTCCTTCCAGAAGCTGGGAATTCGTGCAGCGCATGGAGATCCAGATGGCTGGGAATCCGCTACGTTCTCCGGTCATAGAGTACGCGCCTATTCCGCTGACGATCCTGGATAGCAAGGACAAGTGATGGACATGCTCCCTGGCTTGTTGTCGTTCAGCGCGTGGCTGGACGAGCAAGGAAAAAAGGTTAAGCGGATCCCCGAGCTACCGGGATTGTTGGCGGGCGCGCTCCAGAACGCCCAGCCGGGAGCATGGGTAGACCAGAAGAAGCGCAACCTAGTGAACAATGTCAGCGATCCGGGGCTGATGTTGACGCGGCTGGACGAAGACGCGAAGAGAATGGTGAAGGACGACCGTTCTGCTTTCGAGGCTACGCGCAGCGTCATGCCCGAGGTGCGTGACGCGGGTGTACGCGAGATCAATGCAAGCGGACAGGAGTTGGGCGGGCTGCTGGGAACCTTTGCCGGAGTCGGAGCCAAGACGGCAGACGTGGTGAAGCTGGGCAAGGCCAAGGCGATGGTGAAGGCCGGGGAAGACCCGGTGAAGGTGTGGCAGGAGACGGGCTGGACCGATCAGTTCCCAGATGGGAAGTGGCGATTCGAGATCAGCGACAAGAAGGCAAAGGTCAAGCCAAATCCAGCCGACTATCGGCAGGACAGATTGATCAACGAGTCGGTAACGCACCCGGACTACTTTGCTGCGTACCCGCAACTGCGCGACATGACGGGTACGTTTGATCTGCAATACGCTGGACTGCCAGGACGTGGCAGCACGCAATTCCTTGAAGACTTCCCAAACATTGAGGTCATTTCTGGAAGAGCGGAGCGCAAGCCCATAACAATCCATGAAATGCAGCACGTTGTGCAGGGCGAGGAGAAGTTCGCAAAAGGGGGCGCTCCAGAGCAAGCATTCCGCGACCCGCGCGTGTACGGGTCGGCAGCAGAAGGCAGCGACGTTGCGCGGAAGATGCTGGAAGACCGTTTGGCCGACATGCAGCGCCCGATGCGTATCGAGGACTACGCGCGAGTAGCGTGGCAATCCGACAATGTGACCAAGGAAATCGCCGACGACTACAAGAACAACTATCTGGCAGCGTTGAGGGACATTGCGCCCCAAGCGCGACTGTCGGCCGAGGAGTCCGTGGCGAAGGATTGGTATCGCCGCCTTGCCGGTGAAGCCGAAGCCCGCCTCACTCAGTCGCGCATGGACTTGACGCCTGCCGAGCGTCTGGCGCGTCCGCCGTGGCTGGAGTTTGACGTGCCGAGGGAGCAGCAGATCGTGCGTGGCCTGCTGGGCAGTTAGAACGTACTTGTCGGGTGGAGCCGGCGTTTTGCGGCCATATAAGCCTCTTGCGCCATTTCTGGAGTAACAAAACGGCCCAAGTGTATGCTCTTGCCGTTAATTGAGATGCGAGCCCGGTAGCTATTGCCTTCCTTGTAAACGCCGCGATATGGGGCGCTTTTCTTGTTCTTTGATGGTCTTTTCGCGTTTTGCAGATTTATCGACGGCGTAACGTCGCGCAGATTGTCGATTCTGTTGTCCAATCGGTCACCGTTCAAATGATCAATCTGATCGTTAGGATAGTGGCCATAGTAATGAAGCCATGCAAGGCGATGAGCAAACACGCTGTTCTTCTGAAAGCGTATCTGCCAATAGCCGCTATGGTGTTTGCAGCCGGCAATGGCGCCGACTTTCGCTGCTGAAGATACGGCAACTTTCCAGCGGAAGATGCCGGTCAGTGGATCGTAGTCGAGCGCGCAGCGAAGATCTGTTGCGGTAATATCACGACCAGCCATGCGGCCTCCTCAATAGGTCGGGTGGTTAGGGGCTCACTAGCGTTAGCGCGCTGGTGGGCCTCGTCTATTTTACGCCTTGGAGCGCAATGTCGCTATCTTTGGAAGGCTTGAAAGTAGGCTTGTCGTATCCGAATGTCAGGGCGTTTTTGCGCGTCATCCGCGAGCGCGAAAGCGGTCAAGGCGACGATGCCTATCTGATGGTCAACGGCGGCGGGCGGATGGAGGGTTTCGCCCGTCACCCGTGGCACGGCATCCCGACGACGAGGGGCGCCAAGGCTTGCGGCGCTTACCAGTTCCTAGGCACCACATGGGCTGGCTTGTGCGATCAGTACGAGTTCCCCGATATGTCGCCCGAGTCGCAGGATCTTGGCGCGATCGCTTTGATCAAGGAGCGCGGCGCGCTTAGCGACGTGATCGCTGGTCGAATTGAGGAGGCGATAGCCAAACTGCGACCCGTTTGGACAAGCCTTCCTGGCGCTTCTGAGTCTAGCCACAGTTGGACGATGGACAAGGCTATGGCCGTCTACACGGGCGCAGGCGGCACGATCGACAACGCTGAGCTACTCACCCCCGTCGAGGATCGCGCGCTAACCGAGGTCACGCCGTCCACGCCGCGGCGTCGGTGCTGCCGGTCATTGCCCAGATCAAGGGCGACAAGAGCCAATCCAGCGCCACCCAGAACGTCGCCGTGGCCGGCAAGATTCTGGACGTGGTGGCGACAACCGTCGGGGCCGTGAACCAGCAGCAGGCGGTCGAGATCGTCCAGCAGGATCCTGCGGCGCGGCAGAAGGCCGACGAGGCGATCCGGGCGCAGTTCTTCGACTTGCTGAAGTACGCTCAGGAGCAAGAGACGATCGCCTGGGAGCGCACCGAGAAGAGCGTGGGCGATGCCCGATCGTTTGCCGAGAAG
>JALOOE010000730.1 GCA_025454565.1 Anaerolineae bacterium | reverse complement strand
TTTGCTGGGCCCTGCCGAAGGTCACGCCGGTCTCTATTTCGACCGCGCCTGGGGCGAGATCGCGGATTGGGTGGCGGCGGCGCGTGCGAAACGCACGCTTAATTCCGCCCGCATCGGCTTCCTCGGCCACACCTACCCCGGCATGCTCGACATGTACTCCGACTTCACGATGCACCACGCCCAGCTCGGCGCGCACATCGAAGTGCTGGAGATGGACGACCTGCACGCCCGCGTCCGCCAGGTCACCGACGCAGAAATCGCGGCGAAGACGGCCGAGATCCGCCGCGTGTTCGAAATCGTGGGCGAACGGAGTTCGCCGACCGGCCGCGACAAGATCTCGATGCCTGTGACCGAGGAGAGCCTGCGCTGGTCCGCGCGGGTGGCGGTCGGGCTGGATCGCCTGGTAGCCGAGTTCGACCTGACCGGTCTGACCTACTACTATCGCGGGCTGGACGGCAACCCGAATGAGGAGCTGGGCGCCGGCGTCATCGTCGGCAATTCACTCCTGACCGCACGCGGCATCCCGGCGTCGGGCGAAGGCGATCTCAAGACCTGCGTCGCCATGCTGATGATGGATCGGCTGGGCGCGGGCGGCTCGTACACCGAGTTCTATGCGATGGACTTCGTCGAGGACTTCATCCTGATGGGTCACGACGGGCCGGGCCACATTGCGATCAGCGACGGCAAGCCGGTGCTGCGCGGATTAGGGGTGTACCACGGCAAGCGCGGGCACGGCGTGTCGGTTGAATTCAACGTCAAGACCGGGCCGATTACCATTCTGGGCATGACGCAAACCGCCGAAGGCCGGCTGAAGATGCTGGCCGCCGAAGGCGAGTCGATCCCCGGTCCCCGGCTGGAGATCGGCAACACCAACTCGCGTCTCAAGTTCGGCCTGGATCCCGCCGAGTTCATGAATCGGTGGTCGGAAGCGGGGCCGACGCATCACTGTGCGCTCGGCGTCGGGCATCAACTGGGCAAAATCCGCAAGCTGGCGCGGCTGATGGGGATCGAGTTGGCGGTGATAAGCTGAACCTGCCACGGATTCACACGGATTTCACGGATTCTCTTGTCTTTCCGTGCTAATCCGTGGCAACCTTGGTCTATTTCAATGGGAGGAAGAAGCATGAAACGTGTTGGCTTCCTGCTGAAGGTCAAGCAGGACAAAATCGCCGAGTACAAGAAGCATCACGAGGCCGTCTGGCCGGAGATGCTGGACGCGCTGCGCCGCACCGGCTGGCACAACTACTCGCTCTACATGCGCGATGACGGCCTGCTCTTCGGCTACGTCGAGGTGGAGGAAAGCTTCCAGGCGTCACTGGACGGGATGAGCAAGGAAGCGGTCAACGCCAAGTGGCAGGCTTTTATGGCACTGAAACCGGTACGGGGACTCACGCCGATCAACACAGCTTCTCCTTATCTGCGCGAATCCGTGTTGATCTGTGTGCTGACCATCTGCAAAGGATCAAATAAGTGAGCAACGACACCCTGACACAACTCGTGGCCCTTTCCAACAGCCTGGGCCGGCCGGAAAACGACTACGTCATCCTGGGCGAGGGCAACACTTCGACCCGACTGGATGAAAAAAGCTTCTACGTCAAGGCCAGCGGCACCGAACTGCGCACGATCACCGAGCGCGGTTTCGTACAGGTCTCGTTCGATCGCGCGCTGGGCCTGCTGGAACGCGAAGGGTTGACCGATGCCGACGTCAAAGCCGGGCTATCGGCTGCCAAAGTCGATCCCAACGCGCCGGGGCATCCCTCCGTGGAGACGCTGCTCCACGGCCTGTGCCTGAACCTGCCGGGCATCAACTGGGTCGGCCACACGCACCCGGTCGCGATCAACTCGCTGACTTGCTCGGTCGGGTTCGAGGCGGCGTATGCAGGCCGCATCTTCCCGGACGAGATCGTGTTGTGCGGCCCTGCGCCGGTGATGGTGCCTTACACCGATCCGGGCGTGCCGCTGGCGCGCGAGACCTGGGCGCGCATCAACCGCTACATCGACGAGTACAACGAGCAGCCACGGATCATCCTGATCCAGAACCACGGGCTGATCGTGCTGGGCAAGACGGCGCAGCAGGTGGAAGATACCACCGCGATGGCCGTGAAGGCCGCCCGCATCCTGCTGGGCACCTACGCGGCAGGCGGGCCGCATTTCCTCTCCCAGAAGGATGTCGCGCGCATCCACACGCGGCCGGATGAGCTGTATCGGCGGCAGAAGCTCGGCGTCTAAGGGAAAAAGGAACCAGGGAGACACGGACAGCACAGAGGATTTTTGTAGTCCTCCATACCCGCCGCGTCTCCCCGGTTTTACACCGCCAGCTATGCAGCCCATCCTTCGGACTTCCGGCAGTTATTGACCACCTCCGCCAACGCCTCCGTACCGCCGGTGTTGCGAGTCGTTAGGTGAAGCTTCTCCTCGATCGTCCGGCTCTTGGTCGCCAGAAACGAGCAGCGCGTAGCCACTTCGCAAAACACCCGGTGACCGATGATCGTCTGGCCTACATCATTGAAGTGGCAGGCGTCCGCGTTGATCAACCACGGTGCGCCTTCCAACATGGCGTAGACATCCACGAAAAGCCCACCGACCTCGTCAGTCAGCGCGGCGATCTCCCGGTTATACGCGGTCACCAGATCATCCCCGGCGCGGTCGAACTTGCCGAAAATCCAGTTGCGATATTTTGGCGTGGCCCACGTCTCGGCGTCGTATTGCAGGTTCCAGTAGGGTCCTACGAGCACGATGAGCGCATCAGGCAGCGCCTCGCGCGTCCGATGGACGATCCGACGATACGCGCCTATGAAGCTCTCGACCGCATGGCCGCAACGCGAGTCGTTCAGGCCATAAGCATAAACGACCATATCGGGCTTGTAGGCGATCATATCCCGTTCATAGCGCTCGATGGCTGACGGCCAGGTGCCGAAGCGGCCTTGTTCGTAGCCCGGCGCGTCCGGGCTGATGACGTTCGCCGGGATGGCGTTGTTGAAGCGGGCTCGCTCGCGCACATGCCGTAGGCATTCGATTCGCCCATCACCACCAGGCGGCGCACTGGTTCAGCGCGCAGATCGCTGCGGATCATGATGGCCCCCCTCCTCGCTCCAGCGGCTGTGGCGACGGCTGGATGATTTCTAGCGTCAAGAAGCGGATCGACCGCACGATATCGGAAACGGTGAAGCGCCAAGCATCGACGAGCATCACGCCCTCTCTCTTTCAGCGATAAATGATCTCTCGGATATCATCACCGCGCAGGCGGACGGTCTGGCTGTCCACACGTTCCACACCGGGCTGCGAGGCTGCTGCGTCGGCCACGTCGGTGTGGAAGAACCGTTTCTCCAAGATATAGGGGCCTGGCCAGATCAGGGGCGGGATCGGTCTTACGCGCTGGCGCTCGATGGCCAGCTTAATCTCCGCCCGGATTCGTCGACGCGCTTCGACGGCGGAGAGCGAGATCGCCGCGCCGCGGCCCAAGCCCTCTTTCACGGCGACTGTGCTGATCCCCGCAACCAGCTCCTCCGCCTCTCGGCAGGCATCCGCGTCGCCGCTGAGGAAGATCAGCGGCAGGCCGAGCGCGCCGAAGTAGAGCGCGATTTGCGCGGTCTCGCCGATGGGCCGGCCATTGAGCTTGAGATAGTCGATGGCGCGGCTGTTCTGGGTGTGGTTCTGGTTGCCGGTGAGGGTTCCGGCCATCGCGTGCTGGCCGATCATCACGACGGCCTCATAGCGCCGGATCACGCCTTCGAGCCGCGACCACGGCGGCATCGGCCGGCCGTGCAGCAGCCTGGCCGCGGGGTGTAACTCCTCGAAGACAATTCCGCCCGCGCCGTGCCCATCCCAGATCAGGATCTCCTCCACGCCCGCTTCGAGCAAGCCCTCTACGGCCGCGTTCACCTCGGCGGTGGCGAGCTTCTTGGCCGCATCGTAGTATCTGCCGTCCGGGTAGGATTGATCGGCAAACGAAACGACCCCGGCGCATCCCTCAAGATCGGTGACGATATAGACACTTTTCATGAAGAGCCCTACTCCACAAAAGACGCGGCAACGGATTTGAGCGGATAACCGGATGGACGCGCACTATCCGCTTATGCGCTTGGCCCAAAGCCGACCGCTGCTGCATCGCCCTACCGCTTTGGCCGGTCTCTGACCGAGCTAACGACGGGTCCGACCGCTGCTGCATCGCCCTGCTGCTTTGGCCGGTCAACAACGGTCCATCCGCTGCTGCAGCGTCCTACTGCCTTGACCGGTCTCTGACCGAGCTAACGACGGGTCCGACCGCTGCTGCATCGCCCTGCTGCTTTGGCCGGTCTCTGGCCGAGCCAACGACGGGTCCATCCGGTGCTGCATCGACGGGTCCATCCGGTGCTGCATCGCGCTACCGCTTTGGCCGGTCTCTGACCGAGCCAATGACGGAACTCCTACTGCTGCCGGCGTTCAGTTGTCCGGCGCCAGGCGCAGCGCGTTCTCGGCGTAGATTTTGGTCAGCGCCGCTTCGGGCAGATTGAGCGAGTTCAGGAAGTCCTGCATCCGGCTGTCGAAATAGTCGCGGCCGAAGAGCAGGCGATCCTGGAATTCGAGCAGGAAATCGACGGCGAAGGCCGGATCGCGACTGAGCGCGGTGTGCGCCGATCCGGCCGATAGATCGGCGTACAGGTTGGGATAGGTGCGAAACATGCG
>JALOOE010000154.1 GCA_025454565.1 Anaerolineae bacterium | reverse complement strand
GATCATCTACGACTCGCACATCGATACGGTAGGCGTCGGCGATCCGGCCGAGTGGGAGTGGGATCCGTTCAAGGGCAAGGTGGAGAACGGCGTGCTCTATGCGCGCGGCGCCTGTGATGAGAAAGGCAGCACGCCGGGCATGGTGCATGGCCTGGCGATCGCGCGTGACTTGGGCTTGCTCGACGGCTACACCGTCTACTATTTCGGCAACATGGAAGAATGGTGCGATGGCATCGCACCCAACGCCTTCGTGGAGGCCGATCCCAAAGTGCGGCCCGACTTCGTCGTCATCGGCGAGCCGACCAAAATGCAGGTCTACCGCGGGCACAAGGGGCGCATCGAGCTGAAGATCACGGCCTGCGGCCGATCAGCCCATGCGGCCTCCCACTATCTGGGCGACAACGCCGTCTACAAGATGATGGCGATCATCACCCAAATCCGTGAGCTGGACCGCCGGATGCGCTTCGGCATGGGCTACCATCCGGTGCAGGGGTATCCTTCGATCGCGGTGACCGATGTTTCAGCGCGCACAGCCTCGATCAACGCAGTGCCAGACATGTTCACGATCTACTTGGATCGGCGCATCACGCTTAATGAGCCGCGCGAGGAGGTGATCAAGGTGATCGATGGCCTGATCCCGGATTACCTGCAAGACGAGATCACGGTCGAAGAGTTGTACTACGACACGCCATCGTATACCGGCTTCGTCTTCCCTGTCGACAAGTTTTACCCGCCTTGGCTGCTGGAGGATACCCATCCGCTGGTTCAGGCCGGGCAGGAGACCCTCAAGGCACTGTGGGGCGAGGAGCGCCCACTCGGCACGTGGGACTTCTCGACTAACGGCACCTACTGGGCCGGCAAGGCGAAGATCCCGTCCATCGGCTTCGGCCCGGGCGACGAGAAGACTGCGCACATGCGCCACGAGCAGGTGCCGCTGGCTGATGTGGTCAAGGCCACCGAGTTCTACGCGCTTCTGCCGAAGACTTTGAAGGGATAAAGGCGGAGGGATGAATGAGCCACTGAATCTCGACCGCTCGTTCTTCATCCTTCTAGCGAAACAAACCAGGGCATCCTATCCATCATCAACTTACTCCAAGAGGAGGCTCAACCCATGCGTAGTTTTGAAGGTCGTGACATTCTCTCGCTCAAGGATTTCGAGCGACAGGAGTTCTTCCGCGTCTTTGATGTCGCGGAGCAGATGGAGCCGTTTGCGCGCAACCGGCACAACGGGGACCTGTTGAAGGACAAGACGCTCGTCACCGCGTTCTACCAGCCGTCCACCCGCACCCGCCTGGCGCACGAGGCCGCGATGCACCGCCTGGGCGGGCATGTCACCGGCTTCTCGGACGCCAAAATGACCCGCGCCGGCGACTGGTACCAGGAATCGATCAAGGACACCGTCAAGATGCTGGAGTTCTACGGCGACGTCATCGTGATGCGCCATTACCAGAAAGGCGCGCCGCACGAGGCGGCTCAGTGGTCCTCTGTTCCGATCATCAACGGTGGCGACGGCTGGGGCGAGCACCCAACCCAAATCCTGACCGATCTCTACACCGTGCTGCGCACCAAGGGCCGCATTGACGGCCTGAAGTGGGTGGCGGTCGGCGACATGCGGATGCGCACGATGCACTCTCTGGGCTACGCGCTGACGCAGTTCGACTGCCCAATCACCTTCGTCGGCCCGACCGCCGACGCGCTCTTCCCCGGCTCGCCCGACATGCGAATGCCTGAGGAATACAAGACGGACTTCAGCCGCTATTCGCTCGACTTTATGGAAGCCGAGCATGTTGAGCAGGTCATCGCAGACGCTGATGTGATCCTGGTCGAGCCGGTGATCCAACCGGACTACACCCAGGCGCGCCAGGAAGCCAGCAAGGACAAGAGCCTGACCCCGGCCGCGTACAAGATCACGCGCGAACTGCTGGCGACCAAAGCCAAGTCCGATGCCATTTTGCTGCACTCGCTGCCGCGCATGGACGAGATCCCGCTGGATGTGGACATCACCAAGTGGTCGCGCTACTGGCAGGAGGCGTATCACGGCGTCGTCATGCGGATGGCGCTGCTGGCGCTTGTCTTGGGTCGCACCGACGAAATCGCTAATCGCAAATAGACGGAATTGTTCAGGAGGCGGCCGTTGCGGGCTGCCTCCTGGACAACCAATCTAGCAACCAGACAGGAGAAACCCATGCAAACCTATCTTCACGGTCGTGACCTGATCGGCGACCTCGATTTCAGTAAAGAGGAAGTGGAAACCGTATTGGACGTGGCGTTCGATCTGAAGCGCAAGCGCGCGCTGAACGAACCTCATGCGTACCTGCGCGACAAGGTGCTGGCGATGCTGTTCTTCTTCAGCAGCACCCGCACCCGCGGCTCGTTCGAGGCCGGCATGGCTCAACTCGGCGGCCACGGTGCGTTCATTGACTCCAACACCACCCAGATTTCCCACGGCGACACACCGAAAGAGATCGGCGAGATCTTCGGTCGCTACTTCGACGGCATCGCCATCCGCCACTGCGACTGGCTCGATGGCAACAAGTACCTGAACGCGGTCGCGCAGGCATCGCGCGTGCCAGTGCTCAACATGCAGTGCGACATCTACCACCCGTTCCAGTGCCTGGCCGACCTGATGACCATTATCGAAAAGAAAGGCCGCGATCTGCGCAAGAAGAAGATGGTCGTTTCCTGGGCGTATGCTGCCTCCTACCTCAAGCCGATCTCGGTGCCGCAATCGCTGATCCTGCAGATGCCGCGCTTCGGCATGGATGTGACCCTGGCGTACCCGCCCGGCTTCCAATTGATGCCGGAGATCGTGGGCATGGCCGAAGAGCAGGCGCGTAAGTACAAGACGAACTTCGAGATCGTTGAGGCCGTCGACGGCATGGACATCGCCTTCAAGGATGCGGACATCATCTACGCCAAGTCGTGGGGGCCGCTGCTCACCACTGCCGACAAGACCGAGGGCAAGAAGCTCCAGGACTCCTACAAGAACTGGATCACCGACGAGCGCAAGATGGCCCTGGCGCAGCCCGATGCCATCTACATGCACCCGCTGCCCGCCGATCGCAACATCGAAGTCACCGACGAGGTCATCGACGGCCCGAACTCCGTCGTTTACGACGAAGCGGAAAATCGGCTGCATGCACAGAAGGCCGTGATGGCCTTGACGATGTAGGAGCTTCCTATGACCTCCCTCCGCACCGCCGTCGTTGCAGTCGGTGGCAACGCGTTAATTCTGGATAAGCAGCACGAAGATGTCGCCTCACAGGTTTCGGCTGTTGAAGAAACCTGCAAGCACATCGCCGACATGATCGAGCGCGGCTGGAACGTGATCGTGACGCACGGCAACGGCCCGCAGGTCGGCTTCATTCTGCGCCGCAACGAGCTGGCCAGCCACGAGGTGCATACCACGCCGCTGGATGTGATCGGCGCGGACACGCAGGGCGCCATCGGCTACATGATCGCGCGCGCGCTGGACAATGAGTTCTCCCGCCGCGGCATCAAGCGCTCGACCGCCGCGGTCGTGACCCAAGTGCTGGTTGACCGCAACGACGCCGGCTTCAAGAACCCGACCAAGGGTATCGGCGGCTTCACCACGAAAGAAAACGCCGAGAAGTTCGAGGCCGAAGGCTGGATGGTTAAGGAAGATGCCGGTCGGGGCTGGCGCCGTATGATCGCCTCACCCATCCCGCTCAAAATCATTGAGCTGGATGCCATCAAGACGCTGATCGCCAATGGCTTTGTCGTCGTCGGCGTGGGCGGCGGCGGCATCCCGGTCATCGAGGATGAGCGGGGGCAACTCAAAGGCGTGTTCGCAGTCATCGATAAGGACCGTGCAAGCGCGCTCCTGGCTGCCGAAATGAAAGTCGACGTCCTCCTGATCTCGACCGCGGTCGAGAAGGTAGCCATCAACTTCAACAAACCTAACCAGCAATGGTTGGACAAAATGACCCTGAGCGAAGCCAAAAAGTTCTACGCCGAAGGCCATTTTCTGTCCGGCAGCATGGGGCCGAAGATCGAGGCCATCATCGCTTTCCTGGAAGCCAACCCGAACGGCAAGGGCCTGATCACCGACCCGCCGAACATCGCCAACGCGCTGGATGGTAAGACGGGGACGTGGATTGTGCAGGACTGACCTGGTAGAGGGTGGACTCGCCACGCGATACACTGGGAGTGGGGTTGACCAACTTACCAATCCACTGATCTACCGACGGAGCAACAGATGGATCATGTCAAATCCCTTAAGTGTCTCATCTGCGGCGCGGAGTATCGTCCGGATGAGATCGAGTACGTGTGCCCGAAGCATGGTGACGACGGCATCGTGGATGTGCAGTACGACTACGACCTCATCGGCCAGCGCATCAGCCCCGCGTCGCTGGCCCAGGATCGGAACAATACCATCTGGCGCTACAAGCCGCTGCTGCCGGTCGAGCCGGACAGCCCGGTGCCGCCGCTGACCGTCGGCTGGACGCCGCTTTACCGGGCGGATCGGCTCGCCGCCGGCCTGGGTCTGAAGCATGTCTGGGTCAAGGACGAAGGTCGCGAGCCGAGCGCATCGTTCAAGGATCGTGCCAGCGTGGTGGCGGTAGTCAAAGCGCAAGAACGGGGCGCTGAGGTCATCACCACATCCAGCACAGGCAATGCCGGTGCGGCGCTCTCGGCCATGTGCGCCAGCGTGGCACAACCGAACGTCATCTTCCTGCCCGAGTCCGCGCCACCGGCCAAAGTTGCGCAACTGTTGGTCTACGGCAGCACCGTGATCATGGTGCGCGGCACCTATGACGACGCATTCGAGCTATGCGCGGAGGCGGCCAAGGAGTTCGGCTGGTACAATCGCAACACCGGCTACAACCCCTACATGACCGAAGGCAAGAAGACCGCGTCCCTGGAGATCTGCGAGCAGTTGGGGTGGGATGCGCCGGATCGCATCTTCGTGTCGGTGGGGGACGGCTGCGTGATCGGCGGCGTCCACAAGGGGCTGAAAGATCTGATGGCCCTGGGCTGGATCAAGAAGATGCCGAAGATCATGGGCGTGCAGGCTGCGGGTTCCGCCGCGCTGTATGACGCGTGGCGCACGGGCATCAGTGCGATGGAGATGAAACCGATCGACGCGCACACCATCGCTGACAGCATCTCGGCCGGCCTGCCCGCGGATCGCATCAAGGGTCTGGCCGCTGTGCGCGAGACGCACGGCGCCTACATCAAGGTCACCGATGACGAAATCCTGGCCGCGATCCCGGTGCTGGCGCGCGGCAGCGGCGTCTTCGCCGAGCCGGCCGGAGCAGCCGCCTATGCCGGCCTCGTCAGAGCCGTTGCCGATGGGTTGGTGACTGCCGATGAGCGCATTGTCGTCCTCTCGACCGGCAACGGCCTGAAGGACATCGCCTCGGCCCGCAAGTCTGTGGGCAACCCGCTGTTAGTCGATAAGAGCCTGAAGGACGTAAAACGAGCGCTGGGGAAGTGATGAGGGAGAAGGGGAGCAGGGGAGAGAAGGAGAATGGGAGGACACGGCGCTGCTCATCCACCCTCTCGCTCCCCTATTCCCCGGCTCTCCCACTCCGGCTCACCGCCTGGCTCGCCGTCGCACTGATCGGCATCTGGCTGCTGAGCATGACGCTGCGGCCTGGCAGCCAACTTAACGGTATCAACCTGGTGCTGTTCAGCCAGAAGTGGCCGGCGTTCATCTGCCTGCTGGAACCGAGCTGCTCCGAACAGCGCGTCGCCTTCAGATTCCTGTTCGTGGATGTCCTGGGGAATATCGCAGTGTTCGTGCCGCTGGGCGCCGCGCTGGCAGTGGCGATACTTCCCACAAGGCGGGCGCCGCAGCAAAGAACGCGTCTTCACGGCCGATGGTGGCTCAAAGTCATCACCGCCGGCTTTCTGTTCAGCCTGAGCATCGAGCTGGCCCAACTTGCCATCCCCACGCGGGCGACCGATGTGGATGACGTGGTTCTGAACACACTGGGCACGGCGATTGGCGCCGCTATCATCTGGAGTCTACCGAAGGTGACGAGGAACGAGTAACGACTGACGAGTAACCCCGACCACTTCTGCTCGTTTCTCATCACTTACCATCCTTTCACGGAGAAATCACTCATGATCGACCTGACCATCCATCCCGACCGCCTCGAACGCGCGGTCAAGCGCGCTCGCGAGCGCAACATCATCGTCCCGACCTTCAAACAGATGCAGAACCCGGCGTTGATCCCAGCCAAGGTCAAGGCGGAGCTCAAGAACGTCGGCCTGTGG
>JALOOE010000153.1 GCA_025454565.1 Anaerolineae bacterium | reverse complement strand
GACTGTCAGCCGATAGGCATGATCGCCGAAGACCTGCTTGATGGCGGCCGTTTCCGCGGAATCGTTGGGCTGCGTCCCGCTGCCGTGTGCGTTAATGTAGTCGACTTGTTCAGGCACGACCCCTGCATCGGCCAGCGCCCAGCGCATGGTGCGCGCCGGGCCGGTCCCGGCCGGATCGGGCGCGGCGATATGGTAGGCATCCGCCGTCGCCGACTGTCCCAGCACCTCGGCATAGATACGTGCGCCGCGCTTGAGGGCGTGGTTCAACTCCTCCAGGACCAGCACGACCGCGCCTTCGCCGATGACGAACCCATCACGATTCAGATCGAAGGGCCGGGCGGCCTTTGCCGGATCACCTTTGTATGTGGAGAGCACGTGCAGCGCGGTGAAGCCGACGAAGAAGAACGGGCTGATCTGCGACTCAGTGCCGCCTGCCAGCACAACATCGCACGTGCCGCGGCGGATCCATTCCAGACCGTCGCCGATGGCCTGCGTGCCGGCCGCGCAAGCGGTGCCCAGCGTCGATAGCGGCCCCTGAAAGCCGTGCTCCATGCCGACGTGGAACGCCGGCATGTTGATCAGCGATTCCAGGGGCACATGGGGGGTAACCCGGATATTGCCTTCGAGGACGAATTTCCGGAGCGGATCCATGATCACATCAATGCCGCCGAACGCCACCCCAAGGATGACCCCCATTCGCTCGCGGTCTTCGTGCCCGATAGTGAGGCCCGAATCGACCACGGCTTCGCGGCCTGCCACGATCGCCAGTTGCGAACAACGAGCCATGCGCCGGGCTTCCTTGGCCGAGATGGAGGTCTCAGGGTTGAAGCCCTTAACTTCGGCAGCGCAGTGCGTCGGATATGCGCTGGTATCCAGTTGGGTGGCCTCGGCCACGCCGGAACGGCCCGCGGCCAATGCGTGCCAGGTGTCGGGAGCAGTGTTACCCACCGGCGTGATCGCGCCCAGGCCTGTGACCACCACGCGACGGCGAGGCATCATCTGCGGCTGCGCAACGTGTGCCGGGGCTTCCAAAGAGTCGGTCATTCCTAGTCTTTCCTCCGCGCAGTCAGCTCGGCCTGGATCACCCCTACGAGGTCTTGTTGTGCGCTTTTTTCCGCCATGCGGATCATGTTCACGATAGCCTTGGCATCGCTACGCCCGTGGCCGATCACCACGACGCCATTGACGCCCAGGAGCGGCGCACCGCCGATCTCGCGCCAGTCAACGCGTTTGCGCACCATGAGGATTAACGCCAGTTTGTTGCGAAAGCCGCGCGTAAATTCACGTTTGAGCGTCTTGGCGATGAAAGATACGACGCCTTCGGTCAGCTTGACGATGACGTTGCCGGTCAGCCCATCGGTGACCACCACGGTCGCCGTGCCGCGCCCCAGGTCTTTGCCCTCGACGTTGCCGATGAAATTCAAGCCACTAGCTCTCAAAAGCGGGGCTGTTTCCCGAACAAGCGTGCTACCCTTGTCGGCTTCCTCTCCGTTGGAGACGATACCGACAGTCGGCTGATCGATGCCGAAGATGACGCGGGCATAGGCATGGCCCATGATCGCAAACTGCACCAGATAGTCCGGCTTACAGTCCGCGTTCGCCCCGATGTCGACGAGCAGACACGGCGCGGGTGCGGCGGGGTAGATGCTGCCGATCGCAGGACGCTCGACGCCGGGGATGCGGCCCAGCCCGAAGAGCGCCGCGGCCATCACCGCGCCGGAATTGCCTGCCGAGGCAAACGCGTCGGCTTTGCCTTCCTTCACCAGACGCATCCCGACCGCCAGGGATGAGTCCCGCTTGGCTTTCACGGCCAGCGTATGCTCTGCCATCTCGACCACTTCGGATGCATGCATGACCTCGATGGGCAGCTTGCTCACGTCGCCGTGCTTGACGAGCTCGGCGCGCACGCGCGCCTCCTGACCCACCAGGATGATCTGCGTGCCGCGCTCACGCGCCTCGGCGACCGCGCCGGCCACGACGACTTCGGGCGCGTGATCCCCGCCCATGGCATCCACGACGATTTTCATGGCATCCGCCTCTCCATGTTTTACCGTTAGCTCACGCTATTCGAGGGTGTATGCGCACAGCGCCATGATGCCCGGCCCGGCCAGCGTTGCCAGCACAGGCCCCAGGTCAGTGACAACCAATTCCGCGACATTGAGGCGCGCCTGCACGGTCTGGGCAAACTGCGCGGCCTCATCGGGGACGTTAGCATGGGTGATAGCGACGCGCGCAGGTTTATCCCCCACCACCTCGGCGACCCGATTCAGCACCTCGGCGACGGCCTTGCGCCTGCCGCGCGCCTGGCCCACGGGGTCCAGCAGCCCGTCGACCATTGCCAGGATCGGCTTGATGTCCAACACCTCACCGATGTTGCCCTTGAGCCGGGGCGCGCGCCCGCCGGCGATCAGGTAGCGCAGTGTGGCGGGTGTCGTTACGGCCTGCATGCGCGCCCGGATCGGCTCCAGTCGGGCGAGGATAACCGAAGCATCCAGCCCAGCATGCGCCATTTCGGCCGCGGCAATCGCCTGCCACCCGGCGCCCATCGAGGCGCTCATACTATCCCAAAGATGCACTTTGATCGGTGCGGTCTCGGCAGCAACCGCAGCAGTGTTCAAGGTGCCGCTCATGCGCCCCGAAACGACTACCACGATGGCCTCGTCTGCCCCTTCGGCCGCCGCTTGCTCGTAGCCGGCCGCAAATTGCTTGGGCAAAGGCTGCGCGGTAGTCGGCAGGGTGTCGGCCGCAGCTAACTGGCGATAGAACTCCTCGGTGGAGAGTTCCACTTTGTTCAGGAAGCTCCGCGTGCCGAAATTAACGAGAGCAGGCAACTCGATGATGCCTAGTTGGGTGAGATAGCTATCCGGGACATTAGTGCTGGAGTCGGTCAGAACCCGCACGCGCATCTAGGAGCTCCTGAGGTGCAATGGCTGCCGAGGCGACACGCAGACGCCACGACGCGTAGGCACCAAGTATACGTCAGGTCGCAGCGGTTGACAAACAATGGATGCACGGCTACACTGGCAACGAACAAACGGCGAATAGCAAATGGCAAATAGCAGACAACACATCGGATGACAAAGAGGAGGATCGGCGCGTGAAAGCACTCGTCACCGGCGGCGCAGGGTTTATCGGTAGCCATCTGGACGAATTATTATTGAACGCCGGGCATGAGGTTGTCGCCATCGATGACCTTTCGACAGGCTCGGAGGCGAACATCCGGCATCTGTTCGGCAATTCCCGGTTCCGTTTTGTCCTGGAAACCATCGCCAATGAGGCGGTGATGGATCGGCTGATCAGCGAATGCGACATGGTGTTTCACCTGGCGGCCGCAGTCGGGGTCGAGCTGATCGTGCGCGATCCGGTGCACACCATCGAGACAAACATCATGGGCTCGAGCATCGTCCTGCGCGTTGCCAATCGTTATCGTCGCAAAGTGATGCTGGCGTCCACTTCGGAAATCTACGGCAAGAGCGCCGATGTGCCGTTCCGCGAAGATGGCGACGGCGTGATGGGGCCCACCACGCACCAGCGTTGGGCGTACGCCAATTCCAAAGCGATGGATGAGTTCCTGGCATTGGCGTATCACAAACAGCGCGGCCTGCCGGTGGTGATCTGCCGGTTCTTCAACACCATCGGCCCGCGGCAGACCGGCCGCTACGGCATGGTGGTGCCGCGCTTCGTGCGGCAGGCGTTGCGCGGGGAGCCGCTCACCGTCTACGGCGACGGCCAGCAGTCGCGCTGTTTCGCCGATGTGGCCGATGTCATCGAGGCGGTGTTGAAGCTTGCGGCGCATCCCGGTGCGGTCGGCAACGTGTACAATCTCGGCAACACCGAGGAAATCACCATCATCGATCTGGCCCACCGCGTGATTGAACGCACAGGCAGCGCCTCGACGATCGCCACGGTGCCCTATGATGAGGCCTACGAACCCGGTTTCGAGGACATGCGGCGCCGCGTGCCCGACATTGGCCGTGCAGCCGCGCTGATCGGCTATCAGCCGCGCCACTCGCTGAACGACACACTGGATCGGATCATCGCCTACTATCGGACGACGGAGCGGCTGTAGCGTGAGAGGCGGCCCAGTATTCGGGGGGATCAGGTTAGTCCCGCAAAGCCCCGCCCCTGCGAAGTTGACAACCGACCCGAAACAGCTATAATCTTCACTTAACGCCCCCGTGGTGGAATTGGCATACACAGTAGGTTGAGGGCCTACGCCCCTATGGGCGTGCCCGTTCGAGTCGGGCCGGGGGCACTAGCTGTTTTTTTTCAATTGCGGCCTGGTCATTGACAGGCCGCGTTTTTGTTGGCTCTCCTCTCGGCCACCAACCAAGAGGTGCGATCGCTGATACAGGAAACCGGCATTGAGCACATCCCCACTCATCGAAACATCAAGCAGACACACAATCCTGGTCGCGGGCTGTGCCGGTTTCATTGGCTGGAAAGTGTGCGAGCAGCTTCTGACGAGCGGCTGTACGGTTGTCGGCGTGGATAACCTCAACGACGCCTACGATGCCCGGCTCAAAGAGTGGCGGCTGGCGCAGTTGCAGCCCGCGCCGGGATTCCATTTTCATCGGGCGGACATCACCGACCGCGCCGCGCTCAAGCACTTGAGCGACGCTATCGCCAGTCAAAAAGTCGACGCAGTGATCAACCTGGCCGCCAGGGCCGGCGTGCGTTACTCCGTCGTGAATCCGTGGGCCTATGTCGACACGAACGTCACCGGCACGTTGAATCTGCTGGAATTGTGTCGCGAGGCGGGCATTCCCAAGATCGTCCTGGCTTCGAGCTCCAGTCTCTATGGCCGCGAGAACCCGCTGCCCTATACCGAACATCAGCCGACGGAGCACCCCATTTCACCCTACGCCGCCTCGAAAAAGGCCGCGGAAGCCCTGTGTTATACCTATCATTTTCTCCACGGGATCGATGTGACGGTGTTCCGCTATTTTACCGTGTATGGCCCCGCCGGACGGCCTGACATGATGCCGTTCCGCTTGGTGCAGTGGATCAGCGAGGGACGTCCCGTGGTTGTCTATGGCGATGGCAGCCAGTCGCGCGATTTCACCTTTGTGGATGATATCGCGCGCGGCACGATCGCGGGGCTGGCGCGCGTCGGCTTTGAGGTCGTCAACCTGGGATCCGATCGGCCGGTCTCGCTCTTGGATGCGATCAGGTTGGTGGAGGCGTTGACCGGACGACCGGCGCAGGTGGAGCACCGCCCAGCCCAGGCCGCCGATATGCCCGCTACATGGGCCGACATCGGCAAAGCGCAGCGCCTGATCGGCTGGCGGCCAGCGGTCTCGTTCGAGGATGGCATGGCGCGCCTGGTCGATTGGTATCGGCAGCAGCGAGCGTGGGCGAAGGACGTGTCCACCGCAACCGATTGAGAAGTCGCCGTTCCCTGGCGCGGTCAGAGACCGGCCAGAACGGGAGAGTCATGTACGGAAAGAGATCCGTGAAAGAACAACTACTTACCAAAATCGAGGGACATTCGGCCATCATCGCCGTAATCGGGCTGGGCTATGTGGGTCTGCCGCTGGCAGTCGCCTTCGCGGAGCGCGGGTTCCCGGTGGTTGGCGTCGACGTGGATGCAGCGAAGGTGGCTGCGCTGAATCGCGGCGAGTCGTACGTGCAGGATATTCCGTCGGCGCGGTTGGCAGGTATCAGGTTCAAGGTTGAAGGTCGCAACCTTGAACCTGATACCTTGAACCTTCAACCCTCAACCTTCAACTTGCCTCTTCCCGGCACGTTCACTGCCACTACCGACTACAGCGTCCTGGCACACTGCGACGCGGCGATCATCTGCGTGCCGACGCCGCTGAACAAGACGCGCGACCCGGATGTGCGCTACATCATCGCCTCCGGCGAGTCGCTGGCGCAGCACATCCATCGCGGCATGTTGGTCGTGTTGGAATCGACGACCTATCCGGGCACGACAGAGGAGCTGCTGCGTCCGATGCTGCAGCAGAGCGGTCTGCGCGTGGGGCGCGATTTCTTCCTGGCCTTTTCGCCGGAGCGCATCAATCCGGGCGATCCGATCTACATGGTCGAGAACACACCCAAAGTGGTCGGCGGCGAAACCGCCGCGTGCCGCGACGTCGCGGTGGCCCTCTACGCGCAGATCATCCAGCGGATCGTGCCGGTTTCCTCGACGCAAACCGCCGAGATGGTCAAGCTGCTCGAAAACACCTTCCGCGCCGTGAACATCGCACTGGTCAACGAGACGGCGATCATGTGCGATAAGCTGGGGATCGATGTGTGGGAAGTGGTGGAAGCCGCTGCGACAAAACCGTACGGCTTCATGAAGTTTACGCCCGGTCCCGGCGTCGGCGGCCACTGTATCCCGCTCGATCCACACTATCTCTCGTGGAAGCTCAAGACGCTGAACTACAACGCTCGCTTCATCCAACTGGCGGGCGAGATCAACAGCGACATGCCGCGCTACTGGGTGAACAAAGTGATGGAGGCCCTCAATGACGCGGGCAAACCGGTGAGGGGCAGCCGGGTGCTGGTGCTAGGCGTGGCGTACAAGAAAGATATCGACGACGTGCGCGAATCGCCCGCGCTGGACATCATCGAGTTGTTGCAAGCCAAAGGCGCCGACGTGCGCTATCACGATCCGCATGTGGCGACCCTCTCGCACAACAACCACACGCTCACCTCCGAGCCGGACCTCGATGCGGCCCTTGCCACCGCGGACTGCGTCATGGTCGTGACGGATCACTCCTCGTACAACTGGCTATCGGTGCGGCAACGGGCGAGACTGGTTGTCGATACGCGCCACGTGTTGTAAAATTGATGGAACGCGCAGAGAGGAGTAGATACACAATGAAAGGGATCATCCTCGCAGGCGGCGCGGGCACGCGCCTCTATCCGCTGACGCTCACCATCAGCAAGCAGTTGTTGCCGGTCTACGACAAGCCGATGGTCTACTATCCGCTCTCGATGCTCATGCTGGCGGGGATTCGTGATGTGCTGGTGATCAGCACGCCCGAGGCGCTGCCGCAATTCCGCAGTCTGCTGGGGCACGGGCGCCAATGGGGGATGCAGTTTAGCTATGTCGAGCAGGCGACGCCGCGCGGCCTGGCCGACGCCTTCATCGTGGGCCGTGAGTTCGTCGCCGGCCAGCCAGCCTGTCTGATCCTGGGCGACAACATCTTCTACGGCCACGGCTTGCCTGCCAAGCTGCGCGCTGCCGCCTCGTTGTCGACCGGCGCGCTGGTCTTTGCCTATCCGGTCAAGGATCCGCAGCGCTACGGCGTGGTCGAGTTCGACGAAAACGGCAAAGCTCTCAGCATCGAAGAAAAGCCCCAGAGGCCCAAGTCGCACTACGCCGTGCCCGGCCTCTACTTCTACGACGAGCAAGTCACTGAGATCGCGGCCAATCTGAAGCCATCGGCGCGCGGCGAAATCGAAATCACCGATGTGAATCGCATCTACCTGGAGCGCGGTCAATTGCGCGTCGACGCGATGGGCCGCGGCGTCGCCTGGCTTGATGCCGGCACGCACGAGTCGCTGCTTCAGGCGTC
>JALOOE010000152.1 GCA_025454565.1 Anaerolineae bacterium | reverse complement strand
CGCGCCGGCGAATGTGGCGTTCGGGCAGTGGCCGTCGCTCGACCGCACGCGCATCCACGCGGTGCGTGAGGGACAGGAGACAGCCGCCGAAAAGCTGCTTGCGCGCGTGCCGTCCGTTGAGCTGACAGCGCAACAAGCCGCCGACCTGGTCGGACAGCCGTTGCCGGATGTGCAACTGGCGGTCACCCATCGCTCGATGGGGTCACAGCCTGTGCCAATGAAACGCGAGGCGCTCGTGCTGCAACTGGAGCGCGCGCCGGTCGAGGTGTTTGTCGGCGCTTCGATGACCCAGTAAGGAACGCCGTATGCTGCTCCGCATCGTCTCCTGGAATTGCAACATGGCGCTCCGCCACAAGTTCGAGGCGCTGCTGGCGCTGCGGCCCGATGTGGCGATCATCCAGGAGTGCGCCAGGCCGGACGAGAGGTGGCGCCCGGCATGTCGGGACGCCGACTGGATCGGTTTCAACGACCAGAAGGGGCTGGGCGTATTCACGTTCGGCGATCTGATCCTGCGCAGGCACGTATCGTACTCGGATCGGTTCTCGCTCTATCTCCCCGTCGAGATTGACGGCGCGTGCCGCTTCAATCTACTCGGTGTGTGGGTGGCCGACGCCCGCAAGATTCCGCCCGGCGCGACCAACGACCCGGCGGCCGCAATCGACTACTACCGGCCATTTCTGGAAGCCGCGCCGTCTGTCGTCGCCGGCGACTTCAACCGCCTGCCCCAGCAGATGTCGGCGCGATCGAGGAAACATGCCGCGTCCGTGGTCGAGCGGCTGACCGATGCCGGACTGGCCAACGCCGCCCATGTCATGAGCGACGCCACCGGCCAGGATGCGCTGCGTCGCACACACTATCATCAGCGCCATTTCGCCCGCGGCTTCGTGGTCGATTATCTCTTCATCCCAGATGTCGAGCGAGCGCGCCTCACCGCGTTCGAGGTGGGCGATCCGCACGATTGGCTGCGCTGGAGCGACCACGTAGCACTGGTCGCCGAGCTCGATCTGACCGGCGAGAGCCGATTTTTACAGCCAAACCATCGGGACACATAGGCCGAACCCTCTTTCTCGCTCGGTGCCCTCCGTCCCACAGGGAGGCTGCGCACTGCCTCCGTGATTATCATCCAAACGAGGAGACCTACTATGTCCATGACTATGCACGATCGGATGCTCGCCGTGATGCAGGGCCGGCCACACGACCGCGTGCCCTTCGTCCAATACGATGGTGCGGTGGCGCCGAACGAAGACATCTGGAAAGTGATTGGCCGCGAGCAGATGGGGCTCTGGCGCTGGTCGCGCGTGCACCGGATCGAGCATCCACACTGCAAATTCGAGGTGAAGCGCATCCAGCGTCGCGGGCTCAAGGGCAAAATCCGGACGCTACACACGCCCGCCGGCGATTTGACCGAGGAGGTGCACTACGAGCCGACTTACGGCACAGGCAGCATCCGCGAGCACTTCATCAAGGAACCGCAGGACTATCATGTCTTCATGGCGTTCCTGCGCGACTGCGTCGTACGGGACGACATCCGTCACTACGTGCGCGATCTGCGCGAGATGGGGGATGATGGCTGGCCGCTGCCCGCGGTGATGCGGACACCTTATCAGCAGTTGTGGATCCAATGGGTGTTGATCGACGATCTGGCGGCGCACCTGGTCGATTGCCCGGAGCTGGTGGAGGAGACCGCGGCGCTGATGGCGGGGATCGAGCGCCAAGTTTTTGCCGTGGTGCGCCGTGCCGCCCAGCGCGTGCCCGTGCCGATGATCGATGTGCCGGACAACATCACCGCGCCGGTGATCGGCCCTAAGAACTTCCGCAAATACTGCGCGCCCCTCTACAACGAGTTGGCCGAAATGCTGGCAGACGTGGGCACGCTGGTCTACGTCCACATGGACGGCGACCTGAAGCCGCTCTGGAAGCTGATCGGGGAGTCGGGCGTGCGCGGGATCGATTCGCTCTCGCCGCCGCCCGACAACGACACAAGCGTCGGCCAGGCGCATACCCTCTGGCCGGAGATGCGGCTCTGCCCGAACTTCCCATCGTCCGTCCACCTGGCCGAGCCGGAGCAGATCTATGCCGTAGCACGGCAAATCCTGGACGAAGGCGGGCACTCCGGTCGCTTGCAGATCCAAATTTCAGAGAATGTGCCGCCCGGCGTGTGGCGCAAGAGCTTCCCGCAGATCGTAGCCGCCATCCAGGACTTCGGTGCGCCCTGAGCTCGCGGGCGCAGCAGTCCTGGGCGCGTCCGTAGTCACGCACAATCGGCCTTGTAGCCGAAACCGCGGTTAGCGGTGAACTGCAGTCAGGCTGCTTCACCCCTCCGCGCTCTACTTCGACGGTACGGCATAGCGCAGCGTCACGCCGAGGATGTAGCGCGCGGCGAGCAGCGTGCCGCGCAGCGTGCCGCTGACCTTCGAGCGGCCTGAGCGCCGCGGGTGGAAGCTCACCGGCGCCTCCACGATCCGTGCGCCGCGGCGGGCCGCCTTGACCATCATCTCAGTCGGCCAGCCGTAAGTCATCTCGCACATCTCCAGGCTGTCGAGCAGCTCTCGGCGGATCGCGCGATAAGGCCCCAGGTCGGTGACCGGGATGCGGTAGAGTGCCCGCATCAGTCCGGCAGCCAGCCAATTGCCGAAGCGCTGCTGCGGCGGCATCGCGCCGGGGACGATATGGCCCAGCGGCCGCGAACCGAGGACGAGATCGGCCTGACCTTCGAGGATCGGCGAGAGGATGGCCGGCAGCTCCGCAGGGAGGAAGCTGCCGTCGCCGTCGATGAATGCGATCACATCGGCGCGACACGCCGCGGCTACCCCGGCCGCGCACGCGTAGCCATAGCCGCGGCGCACCTCCGCGACCACAGTCGCGCCGGCGGCGGCAGCCTCGGCCGCGGTGGCGTCGGTCGAGCCGTTATCCACCACGATCACATCGGCCGCGGCGCGCTCGCGCAGCTCGGCCACCAGGCAGCCGATGTTGCCGGCCTCGTTCAGCGCAGGGATCACCACGGCGACTGTCAGGGTTGCAGGTTGAAGGTTGAAAGTTGAAGGTTTCAGGTTGAAGGTTCTCACGGTTCACGCGGCGCAGTCTTCCGGCCTCAGCGCATCCCAGAGCGCACGCGGGATCCGGTCGCCGTAGAATGTGCGCTCGCGCGACGACAGCGGTGGCGCCTTGATCCGGGCATGGGCCGGATCGCGCGCCAGGCGCGCCGATGCGATCCGGCACAGCCCGCAATCGCCCACGGCATTCCGCGCGCGCAGCGCCAACTCCTCTTCAATCCCCGCCAGTTCAGCATAGCCGATCACATCGCCGGCGTCCAGCGTCTGGCCGATCGGCGTCGCAGCCATCGTATCCATACCCGCCTCGAAATCCGTCACCGTCAGGTCGAACAGGCCGGGCGCCAACTCATACCAGCAACACGGATGCACCCAGCCGGCCGGGTCGATGACTACTTCAGAGCACTGGGGATAGGGGCGCTCGATGCCGCTCAGAAAGTTAGCGGCCGCCTCCCAAGCCGTGGCGCAATAGCCGACATCCGTCAACAGCCGTGCGCCCAACGTCTCCAGCGCAGGCAAGTTGTCGAGCACGCGCCCCGATGGCACGAGCTTATATGCGGGCTTGCCGTAGATATGGAAATGGATCCCGTGAGCCTCGCCGTAACGGGTCAGATTCTGGCGTAGCGTCTCCCAGGGGTAGTCTGGACGCCGGGCTTCGTGGAAGATATCGTTAGAGGCCACGTGAAAATAATCCACGCCCAGGTCGAGCCAGGTGTCGATGCGTCTCGGAATGGGTTGCCCGGCGCTATCCGCCAGTGGCAGCCCCATCGTTTGGAGCGCCAGGATCACATGGCCGGCGGCGCGGCGTTCGGCGACCGTCTTCTGCGGGCCGCGTGGGAAACGCCGTCGGAAGTCGGCTACCAACTGCTCCATTCCGACCTGACGCAGCAGCGCTTCACCGCCGCCGATCAGCACTTCATCCAATCGATAACGCGATTCAGAGCCGGGCAGATGCGCAATGATCGCGGCGTTGATCGCGGCCGGACTGCGCACGCCCGCCATGATCGAGTCGTTGTGACAATGCTCACAGCCCAGAAAACAGACCGTATGCGGCGCCCAATAGATGCGTTGTGCCATCCAGACCTCTACGTTTCACTTCTCACGTTTGACGTTTCACGCGCCAAGAACGCCCTCGTCCTCGGCGCGACTCCATCCCCCGCATTCATCAACTCAGTTTGCAATCGTTCCAATGCCGCCACATCATCAATGTCGTACCATATCGGCAGCAGAGCCACCCTCAATCCCTCTTCGGCGGCGAGCGCCAACGTATCCGCCAGGACTGTCGGCGTGCTCATGCGTACCTCGCGCAGCAGCCGCGGCGCAGGCCGCTTGAGTCCGATGAGATAGTAGCCGCCGTCGTCGGCCGGGCCGAGCACGACATCGGCGCCATTCTCAAGCTCCTCGAACGCGGCGGTCAGCGATGCGACGGGCAGGGTCGGCCCATCGCTGTTCATGACCGCCACCCGCTCGTAGCCCCGCGCCAGGTAGTGCGACAAGACGTTGTCCAGCCGCGCGCCGAGATCGGCGCCCTCTTGCGGAAGCAGCTCGAAGTCGGGCGCTAGGGCCGCGAAGTAGTCCCGGGCACGCCCATCCTGCGGGGCATCCGGCAAGAACGCGATAGCCGGATACACATCGGGCACGCGCCGGATCAGATCGAGGGTGTCGCGCAGGAGGCATTCGTAGAGCGCTGCGGCCTGCTCCGGGCTGAGCGGAGGAGTGAGACGCGTCTTGGTCCGGCCTGCGGCTGGCCGCTTGGCGACGACGAGCAGTGCGTTCCGAGCAGCCACCGTCATTGCCATTCACGCAGTCGCGCCGCATGCAGCACGGCAATGGTCGTCAGGCTGTCTCGGATTTTACCGGACAGCACGAGGCCATACACCACTCGAAATTCGTACACGATGCGCGATGAGAGAGTTTTCCACGGCTCAGGAGGCATCATACCACCACGGTCGTACAGACGTTGCCGCTGCGCATCAGCTCTTTGGCCGGCGCGAGCTGCCACGATAGATTGAGGTCATCGCCGCGCACCCAGGGGCAGTAGTCGTCGTGCGCATCCAGCCGGCGATTGAGCGCGCGGCGGCTGGCGCAGCCGCCCTGGCACGGGCATCCGGCCGCACTGGGCGGCTCGTAGCGCGCCGCCTGGAACACGGCAGTCTCCCACACATTCACTCCCCCGCTCGCCAGGTCCGCAATGGTAGGCGTCTCCGCCACGTCCATCGGCCAATAGACGCAGGGGATGATCATGCCGCGCGGATTGACGCGGATACTGCGATGGCCGCACGGCGAGCGCACGTCGCCCAGCCCCAGCGCAGCCCGCACCACCGGCTCGCTGCAGGAGACGACGAGACCGGCGGCGAAGAGGCGGCGATACCCGTCCCAAAACTGCTCATACGACAGGCGGTAAGCATCGGTTTTGACCGACTGGTAGGCATTTACGCGCAGATTGACGCCGTTGCGCCGGGCCAGCGCCACCAGCCGATCCATCTGGTCAAAGTTCGAGCGCATCAGCGTGGCAAGGATGGAGACCTCGATCTCCAGGGCGCGACACCGTTCGATAGCCCGATGCACCAACGCCCAGTTGCCGGCGCCGCGAAAGGCATCCTGCTCGGCTTCCGTAGCGAAGTCGACGGACACCTCCACGTCGTGGAAGGCCCCCAGCACGGCGTCCGGCATCACGGTCAGACTATATCCGTTGGACGCGATGCTCAACTTGACGCCACGGCCAGCCAGATACACGACGATCGCGTTGAACTCGGGGTGCAGCGCGTTCTCGCCCGTGCCTAAGCCCATTGCGTCGACCGGGATCGCCTCGCAGATCTGCTGCACCTGCGCCAGGCTGATGCGATCCACGCGGGTCGTATCGCGATAGCAGTGCGCACAGCTCAGATTGCAGTCGTTCGTCAGGCCGATGCCGACGGAATAGCCCATGATGCCCTCGAAATCAGCAAGCCGGCAAGTCAGCAAATCAACAAGTCAGCAAACGGTGAGCGCCTGTTCATCCATTCGCCCGCTCACCTTTCGTTCGCCGCGCACGATGAAATACACGATGCTCGCCAGGAACCGCCCGGCTGCGATCTGCCGTTTGAGTTCACCGATCCAGGCGTCATATTCCGCCGGGGCGATGATGCCGGCGTTGCGCGCGACTTCAGCGGCGCGCCAGAGGGAGCCGGTGAGCGCAGCGGCTTCATCGTGGGCAAGGGTGACGATAGGGATTACGATTGGGTTGCGCAAACCGGCGTCAAACAGGTAACCCAACCCCGATCGGGATGCGTCACAGTGAGGGTTTCCCAGTCCCAATCCATCAGCACGATCCGACCACCAGGCCGCACCACGCGCACCATCTCGCCAACGACGGCCGCCGGATCGGCCACGTGCAGCATCAAGCGGGCGGCCAATACTGCATCGAACGCGCCCTTGTCGTGAGGCAAATGCTCGGCGGATGCGACATCGAAGCGAAGGTGCGGGTCCGTCTTCGCGTATCGGCGTGCCGCCGCAATCATGTCGGGAGCGACATCGACACCCACCATCTCCCCGCCGGGACGCAGTGCGGGCGAGATCAGACGGCACAGTGCGCCGCTGCCGCAGCCCACCTCAAGCACGCGCTCGCCGGCTCGGCCGGACACGACATCCCGCAGCGCCGCGTTCACCTGGGCTTGATCGGGGCAGCGCGCCCGACCTTCCAGGAAGGCGGCCATCCGGGTGGCATCCTCGGCGCTGACGGCGGAGGGATTCGACCAGGCGTTGCTGTGGCTCACGATTGGCGGTCCTTTATCACGTATGCTGGGGTATCCTTCCAGGCGCAATCACAAGCTCCACATCACGCCGCAGTTGGCGCACGCCTTGTGCGGCTGCGTCGAGAGCAGCTTCGTCCGAAACTGCTGATAGGCCGCATTGTTCCAGATCTCGACCAAGGGCTTGTCAAACAGGTTGCCCAGGATCAGGCTTTCGTAGTCGTTGGTGGTGAACGGCGAGATGCAACACGGCAGGCAGTTGCCGTTGGCGGTGACATAGGCGGTCGTCCAGGGCCGCAGGCAGGCGCGCCACGGGGCGGCCGCGCGCGACCGCTGTGCGGCCAGACTGTCACGCGCATCGCGCGCGCCCGAGGCGCGAAACGCCACGCCGAGTTGCGCACTGATCGCTTCGCACGCCGCGATGACTTCCTCCTGCTGCGCCAGGGCTGTGTCGAATACAGCGAGTTCCTCGCGCGCCATGCCGTATTGTGCCTCCGGCTCACTGGCGAAGAACACCATTCGCTGCAGGTAGACTTCAGGCACGGCCAACCGCGCGGCCAGTCGCACCAAGTCGGGCAGCTCGGCCAGGTTCTCGCTCGTCGCCACGCACCAGATCGAGACGCGAGGAGCGGTGGAGCCCAGGCGCGCCTTCGTCTTAGCCAGACCCTCCAGCCCACGGATCACTTTGTGCAGAACGTCAGCGCCGCGGATGAGCGCATAGGTTGCGGGCTGCGCGCCGTCAATCGAGCAGCGGAACTCATCCAGCTCGCTGCGCACCAACGCCTCTTGCCAGGCCGGCGTCAGCAGCGCGCCGTTGGAGTTGAAGAGGACCTCAACCCCACGCGCTTTGAGATAGGCGATCATGCGCGGCAGCGCCCGGTTCAGCAGCGGCTCGCCGATGCGGTCTCGCAGAGTAGATTGCACCGATTGGTCACCTCGATGAAGACGACGCGCGGCGTGTTCGCCATGTTTGGCCCGCGCGCCAACCCGGCGGGCAAGCGATATGCATCCGGCAAATAGGTCTGTTCGGGCAGGAGCGGAAGGCCCTCACGCACACCACCCGGCGCGAGTTGCCCCGTGTCGTCGTCAAACAGGGTGATGGATTGCTGCATTTTGTTGTCGATGAGGCTATCCTGGCGGCAAAGTGTTGGCTGGCAGGTGCACGATCAGTATACGCCCATCACCGGCGGATGGTCAAATGGGGTGAAAGTCGGTATAATGACGGTGGGATCTCGGAGCTTGCTGGATTTGATACTGCTGATAACTAAATGTGAGGATCTTCCATGAAAACAGTTATGCTTTTCGGCTTGGTG
>JALOOE010000151.1 GCA_025454565.1 Anaerolineae bacterium | reverse complement strand
ATCCTGCGGGCAGATCGCGACGACCGGCATGTGCTCGTCGATCAGCGCGATGGGGCCATGCTTCATCTCACCGGCGGCGTAGCCTTCGGCATGGATGTAACTGATCTCCTTCAGCTTGAGCGCGCCCTCGAGAGCGATCGGATAGTTGACGCCGCGGCCGAGGTAGAGGAAATTGGTGTACTGGAAGAAACGCTGCGCGAGGTCTTCGTACAGCTTGTGCGTCGCCGGATCGAGCAGATGGCCGACCAGCGCGGGCAGCCCCGCCAGATCATCGAGGAGCGCCTGGCGCGCCTCGGCAGACAACAGGCCGCGCAGCGACCCCAGACACACCGCCAGCAGATATTGATCGACGAGAGAGGCGGTGAACGCCTTGGTGGAGGCCACGCCGATCTCCGGGCCGGTGTGCATGTAGATGACGCTGTCGCTGACGCGCGACGCCTGGCTGCCGATGACGTTTACGATCGTCGCCAGGTGCGCGCCCTTCCCGCGGCCTTCTTCCATCGCGGCCAGCGTGTCCACCGTCTCGCCCGACTGGGTGATGGCGAGCATCAGCGTGTTGCGGTCAAGCACCGGGTCGCGATAGCGGAATTCCGAAGCATACTCCACGCGCACCGGCAGCCGGGCGAGCTGCTCGAACATGAACGCGCCGACCAGCTCCGAGTGGTACGAGGTGCCGCACGCCACACTGACGATCTGTGTCAGGGCGCGGGCCCGTTCCGCGGTGAGGGTGACCTGCTCCAGGAAAACCTCGCCCGCGCCCAAATCCACGCGCCCCCGGATCGTGTCGGTCAGCGAGTTCGCCTGCTCGTAAATCTCCTTCTGCATGAAGTGCTTGTACTCGCCCTTGGCCGCTGAAATCGGATCCCAGGGGATGGTGTGGATGTGCGGGCGGAGCGACTGGCCTTCCAGGGTGCTGAAGGCCGCGCTCGCGCGCGTGACGACCGCGACCTGCCGGTTTTCCAGGAATACCATCCGGCGGGTGTGCTCCAGGATCGCCGGCATGTCGGACGCGACGAACATCTCACCGTCGCCGAGGCCCACCGCGACGCCGCCGGCATTGCCGAGGCGGGCCGCCACCAACGTCTCCGGTTCGCGCTGGGAGAGCACCACGACCGCGCTGGGGCCTCGCAATTGCGCCAACGCCAACCGCACCGCCTCAACCAATGATCGGTCGCCCTGATAGTGCAGCCCGACCAGGTGGGCAATCACCTCGGTATCCGTCTCCGACTGGAACGCGATCCCCTCGGCCTCCAGCTCGGCGCGCAGGTCCCGGAAGTTCTCGACAATCCCGTTTTGCACGACCACCAACTGGCCGGAGAAATCCATGTGCGGATGCGCGTTGCGCTCGCTCGGCTTGCCGTGGGTGGCCCAGCGCGTGTGGCCGATGCCGATGTTGCCCTCGATCGGCGCATCCGCCAGCCTTGCCGACAGGTTGCTCAGCTTGCCGACATCGCGCCGGATAGCGATTTGGCCGTTCTGGATGACAGCGATCCCTGCCGAGTCGTACCCACGGTACTCCAGTCGCCGCAAGCCGTCCATGATGATCTGCGCAGCGTTGCGCGGCCCGATGTAGCCGACAATTCCACACATGCTCCCTCTCCGTCACTCCATGAGTTCAAGCCATTTGCGCTGCGCCGGGTCGGCAGTCGCGTAGTCGCCCTTCATGTCCGCAGGCAGGAGCGCCGCAAGCTGCGCCATCGCTTCATCGGTGATCTGGCGCAGCTCCTCCCGGCTGGTCTGTTCCGGGTGCGGCCCCGGCCAAAGTACGCGAAACGGGCGGCCATAGGTGAGTTGCACGGGGGTGCGTCTGAGCAACGGCACAGACCAACGGAATGCCTGCGTACCGGTCACCGCACAGGGAATCCACCACGCGCCCGGCGAGCGGCGTCCGACGAACGCCAGACCTTCCTTGGCGGCTTGTAGCTGGCCTGTCGGGCTGCGCGTGCCTTCCGGCGAAATCACCGAGATATCGCCGTCCGCCAGGAGCTCCCAGGTCGCGTTCAGCGCCGTGCGATCCACCATACCGCGCGTGATGAAGATGACATGATACCCACGCAGCAGGATCCCCACCAACGGCCACGAGGCCGCTTCGATCTTGGTTATCGGCAGGTTGTAGCGGTTGAGCTTGCCGCTGATGAGTACGGGGTCGAGCCAATGCACATGGTTGTAGTAGACGATGCCTCCACCCTGGCGCGGCACATGATCCAGCCCCCGGATGTCGATCTTCACGAACAACCAGAGCAAGAAGCGCAGAACAACACCCCAGAAATAGCGGCCCAGGGGTATCGGGTGCTTCCGACGCGCCATGGTGCGGTCCCTTCTCAGTGCCGTTGGTGGGTCTGAGTCCATCGTTGAAGAAGCTGTCGCACGAACGCCATCACTTCATCGATGCTCAGATTAGTGCTGTCTATGACAATCGCATCAGGCGCGGCCGCCAGAGGCGAATGCTGGCGTTGCGAGTCGATCTCGTCGCGCCGGCGGAGTTCGACCAGCACCTGGTCAAGGATGGCCTGCTCGCCGCGCGCCAGCCGCTCTCGATAGCGGCGTTCCGCGCGTACTTGCAGCGCCGCGTCGAGGTAGATCTTGAGATCGGCATCCGGCAGGACGACCGTCCCGATATCACGCCCCACCATGACGGCGCGACCGTCCAGGGCGATGCGGCGTTGTTGGAGGACCATGGCCTGGCGCACGCCGCGATATGCCGAGACCGGTGAAACCGCCCGCTCGATTGCGGGCTTGCGGATGTCCCAACTGATGTCGGCGCCGTCCGCCAGGACGGTGACATCGCGACCGTCGGCGATCGTTGCCGGCAGCACCTGAAGCTCGACCTGCTCGGCCAACGTGGTCACAGCCGCCTCATCCGAAACTGAGACACCTCGCGCCATGACCACGGCGGCAACGGCGCGATACATCACACCGGTGTCGAGATAGAGATAGCCAAGATCCTTCGCCAGTCGGGCCCCGATAGTGCTCTTGCCCGAGGCCGATGGCCCATCGATTGCGATCGTGTTCGGCAGCAACAGTTTCGTCTTCCTTTCTGTGGATGCAGCGTCAAGCTCCGGTGGATGCCCGCCATAAGCCGCATCTCGCAACGCACGCACCTCGCCGGGAGCAAGATCGCGCCACTTGCCGGGCCGCAGTTCGCCCAAGGCTAACGGCCCGATACTGATGCGGATGACGCGCAACGCCTCATGCCCCAGGAGCGCCGTCATACGCCGCAGTTGGCGCTTGCGCCCCTCGTATAGCGTCACCTTGAGCCAACGGGTGGGACGGCGCCGCACCGGCGGCTCGCCCGGCCCGCCGCTCCCCATCTGCTGGCTCTTCGGTTTGCCGAATCCAAGGGGGGGCGTCGCGAGCAGCTCGACCTTGGCCGGCGCGGTCGGCCCATCGTCGAGCATAACGCCGTGCTGCAACCGGCGGATTTTTCGCTCGTTGGGCACACCCTCCACCTGCACCAGGTAGATCTTCGGGTGCTCATGCTTGGGATGCAGGAGGCGTTGGGCCAACGCGCCATCGTTGGTCAGCAACAGCAGCCCTTCGCTGTCATGATCCAACCGGCCGACGACGAAGAGGCGCTCAGGCACCTTGACCAGCTCTTCCCAGGAGGGATAGCCGGCGCGCGGATCCATCCCGGAGAGATAGCCGGCCGGCTTGTGCAGCATCACATAACGCAGCCGCTGCGCATGAAGCGGTTCGCCGTCGACGCGCACATCTGCGGTCGCCGGATCAGCCTGGGTACCCAGCTCGGTCACGACACGGCCGTCAACCGTCACCCGACCGGCGACGATCAGCGTCTCGCACGCGCGCCGCGAGCCCAGGCCAGCTTGGGCCAAGATCTTCTGGAGACGCTCTTCAGCCATTTGGATCTATATCCGATCTTGTCATGGGCCCTGCCAGACAGCCAACGGCACCGAGCCCAGCGGTCGTCCGGCAAGGGTCAGAGTCAACGTGCCCACCGGCAGGGTGCTGGTCAGCGGCACGGCTGCGTCGAGCTGGCGTGCGGGTTGCACCAGGCCCCATTGCCACGCGGGCAGAAAGACGTCCTTGCGTTCCGTCGGTCGCAGACGATATGGCTGCCCATCCGATCCGGTAGTCCAGGCCAGCGCGTCATCAGCGAGAGACACGCTCTGCCAGCGCCAGCCGCCGGTCGCGTAGTCCAGAAGCGTGCGAGCGTCGGCATAGCGATCCCCGCTTCCGAGGATAACGACCAGCATACGATGGCCGTTGCGCGTCACCGAGGCCACCAGGCACTCCCCGGCAGCATCAGTAGTGCCTGTCTTCACGCCATCAGCGCCCTGATAGACGCCCAGGAGCTCGTTGGTATTGATCAGTTTCCGACCGGCGATCTGCGCCGACGGGGTGGCGACAATGCTCGCCAGGAGCGGATAGGTAAAGGCGGCCTTGGCCATAGCAATGAGATCGTTGGCCGTGCTGACCTGCTTGGGATCGTCCAGGCCATGGGCATTGGCGAAGGTCGTGTTTCGCAGCCCCAACGCCGCGCCCGTTTCGTTCATCAACCGGACAAATGCATCCTGGTTCCCGGCCACATGTTCAGCCAGGGCAACCGCCGCATCATTGCCCGATGGCAGCAGCAGGCCGTAAAGCAAGTCACGAACCGTCAGCGTCTCGCCCGCGACCAAACCCATACGGCTTCCCGGCGTGCCGGCCGCACGAGCGGAAACGGTGACACGATCAGCGATGTTGGCGTGCTGCACGGTCACCAGAGCCGTCATCAGCTTCGCTGTGCTGGCGGGCGGGAGCGGCTGGTTCGGCTTCTTGGCGTAGAGCGTCTGCCCCGAGTCGAGATCGATGACCAACGCGGCCGTGGCCCCGACAGCCGGCGGCTGCGTCAACCGGTAGGCGCTCCGCACCTGCTCAGGATACATCCGCAGCCCGCCGGGCTGGCCTTCCGTGATCACCGGCGGCCCGAAGCCGAGGTTGGCAAGGCTGCCGATGAGCACCAATGACTTGACGCCTCGCAGGGCATGGGTTAGAATTCGAGCGAAACAATTCATCGAGGTGCCACGATGCCGCTTTACGAATACCAGTGCAACAACTGCGAAGCCCGCTTCGAGATGTTGCGTCCCATGAGCCAGGCGGATAGCCCGGCCGCCTGCCCTCGCTGCGCCGAACTCGCCGGGCGGCGCCTCATCTCCCTGTTTGCCGCCGTCAGTCGCGATGCCGGTGGCGGCAGCCGCATGGTCGCCGGCAGCGGCTCGTCCGGCTGTGGTTCGTGCGCCGGAGGTCACTGCTCAAGCTGCGGGCACTGACCGGACACGCCGCGCCGCTACTGATGAGGGGCACCCTTGCGGTGCCCCTCGTGTTTTCCCGATACACTTCACTTGCCGTTATGGATCACAATATCATAGCTGCGGGAGTTGTTGTCAATGTCGCTCTCTCCCACCGCCGCGTCGACGCTCACTACCAGCCGATAACGTTCGCGCAGTGGCAAATCGGAGACCTGCGTGAAACGCACCATTCGGAGCGCGCCTGCGTTGAGTTGCCCCAGCATCACCGCCTCACGGGACAGCTCGCGTAGCCGATCATTGGGATCTTGCAATTGGGCGCTGATTCTGACATCCGTCTCGACCGCCTGACCGCGATTCTCAACGGCTACCAAGAGTGTCACCCCGCCGTTATTGCGGATTTGTGCGAAATCCAGGGGCGGATCGAAATCCACGGCAACGATCGCCAGATCGTGTTGCTGCGGCGTGACCGTAGACACAGGCGTCTGAGCCGCCTTGCGATCCGGCACAACCTCCAGGCTCGGTGCGCAGGCTGCCACGAGCAACGCCAGTACAGTCAGGACGACCCACAGGCCGACACGCATGCTCAGCTTTCTCAAACTATGACTCACTATCAAGAGACTTCCGTCGCCAATCGAAGCGCTCTTGTGAAACGATCAGGGCTTCAGGAGCACCTTCAAGACGCCGGGTTCGACGGCGCGCACAAAAGCAGCCTCCCCATCAGCCAAAGCATATCTGGCCGTGATCAGCGGGGCCGGGTCAACTAACCCCGACTCGAGCAACCTGAGCGCCGGTGCAAACGGCCCGCAGCGCGAGCCGACCAGCGTGATCTCATCGACGACCAGCGTGCTCATATCCACGGGCAGGTCGCCGTGGTAGGTGCTCTTCAGCACCAGCGCGCCGCGCGGGCGAAGGAGCTTCCTCGCCAGCGCGAAGCCGGTCGGATTGCCGGTACACTCCACCACGACATCGGCCCAGCCGGCCCCAGCCGGCCGGCAAATCGTCGGCGGCGTTGTGTGCTGCCACGCCCCACGCCGCCGCGATCGCCAGCTTATCGGGATGCCGCCCAATCAGACGCAGATCAGCGCCGTTCAAGCGCAGCACCGCCGAAACCAGCAGGCCCAGCTTGCCATCGCCCAAGATGACCACTCGATCCGTGGGGCGGATCGTCACCTGCTCCAGGATCTCGCAGGCTGCAGCCAGTGGCTCCACAAAGACGGCCTGCTCGTCACTCACGCTGGCAGGCACCGGGTAGAGATTGGCGACCGGCAGGCGCAGATAGTCTGCGAATGCGCCGTCACGTCGGTAGATCCCCAACGTCGTGCGATCTGGACAGTGCGTGTGACGGCCAGCTCGACACGTCTCGCAGGCGTAGCAGGCGGCGTTGATGTCGCCCACGACCCGCTTACCCAGCCATGCCGAATCAGAGGCCTGCACTACCTCGCCGACGAACTCATGCCCTGGCACGCCCCGGAAGCCCAAGTACCCGCGCAGCAACTCCACGTCGGTGTTGCAGATGCCAGCCAACCGCACCCGCACCAGCGCCTCGCCTGGCGGCAGCGCCGGTTCGGGATACGCCGGGTCATAACGCAATCCGTGATCGCAAACCAACGCACGCATGGGGCATCTCATCGGAAACAGAAAACGGAGGACATCCAACGAGCCGCACGGCCCGTCTGCTGTCCCCCGTCTTCGATCGCGAACTACGCTTTCGCCAGCTCAGGCTGCGGCTGTGGCTGCCGTTTCTTGGTACCCAGGAAGTCACGCTCTTCCCAGGCCACCAGGATCGGCACCGCATTGAAGATTGACGAATAGGTGCCGCTGATCAAGCCGAAGAACATCACGGCCACGAACTGACGGATGGTCGGGCCACCGAAGAGCAGCAACGCGCCCATCATGAACAGTGCGTTGAGCTGCGTCGCCAATGACCGGTGCAGCGTTTCGAGCAGGCTGCGATCGGCGATCAAACCGAACGCCTCGCCTCGATACTTGCCGCTATTTTCCCGGATACGGTCGAAGACCACGATCGTGTCCTGCACCGAGAAGCTGATCACGGTAAGGAGGGCGGTCAGCAGGAGCGCATCCGCCTCCCAACCGAAGAGCAAGCTGAAGATGGCGAAGATACCCAATGTGACCAGGATGTCGTGGAGCATGGCGATAACAGCCGAGATGCCGTAGCGGGCCGGGTGCGCCACTTTACGGAATGCGACAACCAGGAACAGAGTGATGGCGATCGAAGCGGCGAAGACCGCCACGACAGCCGCCTGAGTCACTTCGGAGCCGATCGCCGGCCCGACGAGCGCGAACTGCGATTCGGTGACGCTTTGGCCGAATTTCGCCTTGATGGCCTGCGTCAGCGAAAGTTTCTGGTCATCGTCAACCGGCTTGAGACGCACCTGCGCCGTCTTGCCGTCGCCGACAGTGGTGACGGCCGTGTCGTTTAGCCCGGCATCCACGAAAATCTGGCGCAGCTCGGCGGGCTGGATCGCTTGGTCGAAGTTCAGCTCCCAAATCGCGCCGCCCGTGAAGTCGATCGCCACCTTGAACGGCTTGCCCGTCGTGGCCGTGGAATAGATCATTGCCAGTAGGCCGGGCACGATGATCAGCAATGAAATCAGGAAGTACCACTTCCGATGTTCAACGATGCGATACATGTTGCTCTCCCTCCCTAGAACCCCATCACCCAGCGCTTCTCGCGCAACGCCTCACCACGCTCACCCGAGAAGAGCGCCCGCAGGAACGTGCGCGTGACGATCACAGCCGTGAACATGCTGATGAGCACACCAATCGCCAGGGTGATGGCGAAACCCAACACCGCCTGAGCGCCAAATGTGCGACCGAACATGATCAGGATCGCG
>JALOOE010000729.1 GCA_025454565.1 Anaerolineae bacterium | reverse complement strand
ATCCTGGAGACGACCTTCAAGGAAGAAACCGAGACCGATCTCTTCGGCGAGCAGGCGGTGCTCTGCGGCGGCACGAGCGCACTGGTGAAGGCGGGCTTCGATACGCTGGTCGAGGCCGGCTATCAACCGGAGATCGCCTATTTCGAGTGCCTGCACGAGCTCAAGTTGATCGTGGATCTGATGTACCAGGGCGGGCTGAGCTACATGCGCTATTCGGTCAGCGACACGGCCGAAGACGGTGACTACACCGCCGGCCCGAAGGTCATCACCGACCAGACCCGTGCGGCCATGAAGCAAATCCTGGCTGATATCCAGAGCGGCGCCTACGCCGAGGAATGGATTGAGGAGAACGAGAAGGGCCGGCCGAACTTCAATCGCTGGCGCCAGGAAGGGACCGACTCGCAGCTAGAAGCGGTCGGCCGCGATCTGCGCCGCATGATGCCGTGGCTGAATCCGAAGGAAGTCAAGCCGGGGCAGGGCGGGGCGTGAGAGAGGGACTGAGATAGAGATAGAGATAGAGATAGAGATAGAGATAGAGAGGATAGAGGGATGAGCTTCAAGTTCGAGAAACTTGATGTGTGGCAGAGGAGTGTGGTTTTTGCGGACTGCATCTTCACCGTCACCGATAGCTTTCCTCAACGATACCAGTTTTCGCTGGGCGATCAGTTGCGTCGGGCGGTTCTGAGCGTCCCGACTAACATCGCAGAAGGCTCAGGGCGCGATGCTTCAAAGGAGAGCGCCTATTTCTATCGGATCGCCAAAGGCTCGATCTACGAAGTCGTGAGCTTGCTTGCAGTCGCGCAACGACACAGCCTGATTGAGACTCAAGCCTGTGCAGAACACTATCGCGAGGCTAATGAGATCGCGGCAATGCTGACAGGACTCATCAAATCGCAATGATCGCCAGCTCCGTTTCTCTATCTCTATCTCTATCTCTATCTCTATCTCCCAAAGGAGTCACCATGGACGGCAGTGATGTCATCATCATCTTCGACACCACGCTGCGCGACGGCGAGCAATCACCGGGCGCGACGCTGAACATCGATGAGAAGCTGGAGATCGCCCATCAGTTGGCGCGACTCGGCGTCGATGTGATCGAAGCGGGCTTTCCTATCGCCTCGCCGGGCGATTTCGAGGCGGTGCGCCGGGTCGCGCGCGAGGTAGGACAACTCGAAAACGCGCCGATCATCGCCGGGCTGGCGCGTGCCAGCAAGGGCGACATCGATCGCGCCTGGGATGCCGTGCGCGAGGCAAAACGGCCGCGCATTCATACCTTCCTTGCGACCTCGGACATCCATCTGACGCACAAGCTCAAGATCAGTCGCGAGGAATGCATCAAGCGCACCGGTGAGGCGGTGGCGCATGCCCGCAGCCTGTGCGCTGACGTCGAGTTTTCGCCCGAGGACGCGGGCCGCTCCGACCCTGAATTCCTCTACCAGGTGCTCGAGGTGGCGATCAAGTCCGGCGCGACCACGCTGAACATCCCGGATACGACGGGCTACACCCTGCCGAGCGAATTCGGCGGGCTGATCCGCGGCATCCGAGAAAATGTGCCGGGCGCGCAGGATGTGATCATCTCGGCCCACTGCCACGACGACCTTGGGCTGGCGACCGCGAACTCGCTGGCGGCGATCCAGAACGGCGCGCGGCAGGTCGAGGTGATCGTGATGACGCTGCACACGCGGCCGCACCAATTCAGCCTGCGCACGCACATCGACACCACCCAGATCGTCCGCACCAGCCGTCTGGTGAGCGCGTATACCGGCATCGCGGTTCAGGCGAACAAGGCCATCGTCGGCGCTAACGCCTTCGCGCACGAGTCGGGCATCCACCAGGACGGCATGCTGAAAAACCCGCTGACCTATGAGATCATGCGGCCCGAAACTGTCGGTTTGAGCGAGAGTAAGCTCGTGCTGGGCAAACACAGCGGCCGCCATGCCTTCCAATCCAAGGTGGCCGCGCTGGGATACGGTCTGAGCGCTGAGGATCTCAACCGCGTCTTCGAGCGGTTCAAGGAGTTGTGCGACAAGAAGAAGGTCGTCGCGGACGCGGATATTGAGGCGATCGTCAACGACGAGATCTATCAGCCGATGGAACTCTGGCGGCTGGAGCACATCCAGGTTTCGTGCGGCAGCGGCCTGCGTCCCACCGCCACCGTCACCCTGCGCGGGCCGGATGGCGTCGTGCGGGAAGATGCGGCCATCGGCACCGGGCCGGTGGACTCCGTCTACCGGGCCATCAACCGCATCGTTCAGGTGCCCAATGAACTGACTGAGTTCAGCATCAAGGCTGTGACCGAGGGGATCGATGCGGTGGGCGAAGTGACCATCCGCATTGAGCCGGATGCGGCGAATGGCGCCAACGGCCACGGCGAAGGCTACCTTACGCAGGCGGGTCTGCGTGCCCGCACCTACAGTGGCCACGGCGCCGACACCGACATCATCGTCGCCAGCGCAAAAGCCTACATGAGCGCGCTGAACAAGATGCTGACGATCGTGAAGGCGCAGGCCACAGCATAGCGAACAGGGGGCAGGAACCAGGGATCAGGGGTCAGTTTTGAAGCTCCGTCTCCTGATCCCTGACTCCTGTCCCCTGGTCCCTGATTCGGAGCAATCATGCCCAAGACACTTTTCGAGAAGATCTGGGACAGCCACGTGGTCTCAGAGGAGCCGGGCAACCCGGCAGTGCTTTACATTGATCTGCACCTCGTCCACGAAGTGACGTCGCCGCAGGCGTTCACCGGGCTGCGCGAGCGCGGCCTCACCGTGCGCCGGCCCGACAAGACGGTCGCCACGGTGGATCACAGCATCCCGACGCACGATCGCTCGCTGCCGATCGTCGATGTGCTGGCTGCCAGGCAGCTTGAGCAGATGGCGGCCAATGCCCGCGAGTTCGGCATCCCGCTCTACGGCATCGGCAGCGACCGGCAGGGTGTCGTCCATGTGATCGGCCCGGAGCAGGGGTTGACGCAACCCGGCATGACCATCGTCTGCGGCGATAGCCACACGGCCACGCACGGCGCGTTCGGCGCGCTCGCGTTCGGCATCGGCACCAGCGAGGTGGAGCATGTGCTGGCGACCCAATGCCTGCTCCAGACGAAGCCGCAGACGTTCCAGGTGCGCGTCGATGGCCGGTTACGATCCGGCGTGACGCCCAAAGATATCATCCTGGCGCTCATTGCCAAGATCGGCACCGGCGGTGGCACGGG
>JALOOE010000150.1 GCA_025454565.1 Anaerolineae bacterium | reverse complement strand
TGTCGCGATCTTTTGCCATGGTGGTGCTGAGCCTCGAAGAGCCACTCAATTGCTACATGGCTGCGGCCTACCTGGTCTGCCGCGTTGTCGACAACATCGAAGACTGCAACCGACCGTTCGCCTGGAAACAACAACGCTTCCTTGAATTTCACCAGCTTATCGAGGAGCCTGCCTGCGCGCCACAGATTCTGGCTGTCTGGAGTCAGGAGTCGTGGCCGGGGTTGACGCAGGATGAGTCGGAGATGATGGGCAAGGTCAAGGGGCTGACCTTGTGGGAGATTTACGCGCAGATTCCGGAAAGGAGCCGCTCTGCCATCAGGCGCTGGGCGTCCGAGATGGCCGCTGGCATGCTCCGCATCGAGGATCCCGATCAGCATCCGGTGCTGGAGCACCGAGACGGCATCCGCGTGTTGGCTGCGGAATCCGACTACAACGCGTATTGCTTTTATGTTGCCGGGACCGTCGGTCATATGGCTACCGAGTTGGTCGTCGTTCACTATGGACTGGCGGAAGATGCGGCGATCAGGCTGTCGGCCAGTTGCGAGGCGTGCGGTCGCGGTCTGCAGAAGACCAATATCCTCAAGGACTTCGCCGAAGACCTCGGCCGGGGCATCTCCTATCTGCCGTACACCTGGCATCGCGAAGCCGATTTTGCCCCACTCTCGTTGGCCGGTGCGCCGGTGCAGTGGACGAAAAAGGTCATCGACGATGTGGCTCGCGAGTTGCATTATGCCGCCGAATATGTCCTGGCGCTGCCCTACGCCGCAGCCGGCTATCGGAAGGCCAGCCTAATGAGTCTGCTGCCAGCCTATCAGACCTTGCTCGTGGCCGCCAAACGACACGATACGCTGTTCACCGTCGAGCATCACGTCAAGATCTCGCGGCCGACGCTGGCGAAATGCCAGTGGGATGCGCACGCCATGCTCGCCGACAACGATGCCGTGATAACTTACAGCCGGCGGCTGGCAGGTGAGTTGGATGCAGCCCTGGCAAGGCCGTCTGACGCAGCGTAGAGACGATCAGAAGAATAGGTATTGAACGAATCAAGAAGCAGGTTGGCGCCCTCCGGCGTCTCCCATATGGGGGTGTCTCGCATCTTTTTCAGGCTCCGTGGAGATATGACCATGTCATCGACACACATCGCCAAGCCCACCCGTTCCGCTGGACTCGCTCGCTACATCCCGATCCTCTCGTGGCTGCCCACTTACAATCGTGCCTGGCTGTCCGCCGACATCATCGCCGGGCTGACGCTGTGGGGCCTGGTCGTGCCGGAGGCGATGGCCTACGCCGGCGTTGCCGGTCTGCCGCCGCAAGCCGGCCTCTACACATTGCTGGCTGCGCTGTTGGTGTACGCGCTGCTGGGAACGTCGCGCCACCTCGTGGTCCAGGCCACCTCGGCGACGGCCGCGCTGCTGGCCTCGTCGGTGATGGGACTATTGGTGACGATAGCGCTGGTCGATGAAGGCGCCATCCCCGACCCAGCGCTCTACCAGGCGTACGCCTCGGCGTTTGTCCTGGTCGTCGGCATCGTCTTTCTCCTGGCCGGCGTGGCGCGCCTCGGCTTTGTCACGCAGTTCCTATCGAAGCCCGTGATGGATGGTTTCGTTACCGGCCTGGCGCTTTTCGTCGCGGTCGGCCAGCTCAACAAGCTGTTCGGCGTGCCGAAGGGCGAGGGCAACACGGTCGAGAAGCTCAGCGCCATCGTGCGCGAGCTGCCGCAGGCAAACTGGATCACGTTCGCCATGGGCGCCAGCGCGCTGGCGCTGCTGTTCCTGTTGCCGCGTTGGAACAAGAAGATCCCGGCCGGGCTGGCCGTCCTCTTTGGCTATATCGCGTTGAGCACCGTGCTCGGTCTGAATGCCAACTACGGCGTAGAGGTTGTGGGCAGCCTTCCTCAGGGCTTGCCGAAGTTCACCCTACCGCTGGTGCCGCTCACAGCGTACCTGGCGATGATCGCACCGGCGATCGGCGTGCTGCTGGTCGCCTACAGCGAAGCGCTAGGCGTCGCGCGCGAGTTTGCCGAGAAGCACGGCTACGAGGTCGAGCCCAACCAGGAGTTGAACGCCCACGCAGTGGCGAATCTGGTCAGCAGTTGCTTCGGCGGTATGATCGCCGCAGGCAGTATGTCGGCGTCGGCGGTGAAAGAAGGCGCGGGCGCACGGTCGCAGGTGGCAAACCTGGTCACGTGGGGCATGGCGGTCGTGACGGTGCTTTTCCTCACGCCGCTTTTTCGGAATCTGCCTGAAGCGGTGCTGGCGGCGTTGATCATCCACGCGGTGTGGCACATTATCGCCTCGCGCAAGCTCCATCGCGTGCGTCTGATCTCGCGGACGGAGTTCTGGCTGGGGGTGATCACGTTCGCCGGTGTAATCTTGATCGACGTGTTGCAGGGCATGCTCCTCGGCTTGCTCTCTTCGATCCTACTGATGGTCTATCGAACCAGTCGTCCGCATCTGTCTTCCTTGGGCCGCGTGCCCGGTGTGCCGGGCGCCTACTCGGATCTGACGCGCCATCCCGAAAACACACCCGTGCCCGGCGTACTGATCCTTCGCCTGGATGCACCGATCTACTACGCCAACGCGCTCACGGTGCGGGATCAGGTGAAAGCGCTGGTCGAGGAGGCCGAGGCGCCGCCGCAGGCCTTGATCTTCGACGCCAGCGCACAGGATGCGCTCGATATTACCAGCGCCGAGGTGCTTAAGGGTCTGGTGAAAGAACTGCAGGGCCAGAGCATCGCAGTGTATGCGGCCGAGGTGCATTTGCCGGTGATCGAGTTTGGCCGGAAGAGCGGATTACTTGACGAGATAGGCGAGACCCATATCTTCCCCACCGTTGATGGGGCCCTTGCCGCGATTCGTGAGCGGGACGCGCGCACGCCGCACTGAGGATCGAGGCGACCAACCGTGACCTGGCAGAAGTGACCAGTGCTGATGATGTGATTATCGGCGAGCGCCTTCCACACCGTACTGGAGGCGGCGCGACGCAAACGCCAGACCGCCATCGGCTACCGGCTGCTCGCTGAAGCGGGAGCGCCGGAACACGCGTTCGGGGTGCATCTGAACCCGGACAAGTCGGCGCCGGTCACTCTCACCGCGCACGATCGCAGCATCGTGCTGGCCGAGGAGTAGCGAACACCGGCTGGATTCCAACCCTGAAACCCTGGCGTGCTTGCTGACGCCTTATCCGGCTTGTAGCAGGCAGTCTGTCGTTGACAGGAGACACCGATATGGCACGCAATCCGAAAACTTTCAGCAGGAAGCAGGTAGAAAAGGAGTTCGCGGTCATCGGCCTGGGGCGCTTCGGCGGCAGCCTGGCGCGACGCCTGGAGGCGTTGGGGCACACAGTTCTCGGCGTAGATATCGACATGGCCCGGGTGCAGGACCTTGCCGACGAGATCACTTCGGCGGTCGCCCTGGACGCCACGGTTGAAGATGCACTGCAGGAGGTCGACATCGCATCCTTCAGCACCGTGGTCATCGGGCTGGGAAGTGAGTTCGAGGCCAGCGCACTCGTCACGACGTATCTGAAAGGCCTGGGCATCCCGCGTGTGATCTGCCAGGCGCAGACCCGCCGTCACCGTGACATCCTACTGCGCATCGGCGCCGACCAGGTCGTCCTGTCCGATGAGGACAGCGGCGAGCGGCTGGCCGACACACTCGGCGCACCCAACATGGTCGAGCGAGTGCTGCTCGATGCCGATCACAGCCTCATCGAGTTCAAAGTTTCTGGCAGCCTGATCAGCCAGCCCGTGACGGCTCTGGGGCGCTACGATGTCGCCGTGCTACTCATCCAGCGGTCGGATCATCTGATCCCGTGTCCGAGCGCCGACACCAGGTTGCAGGCGGGCGACACGCTCTTTGCAGTCGGGCAGCGCGCGAGGCTCCTGGAGGTCGCGTCCTTGCCATGATGCCGGAAGAGAATAACGGCCTCAGTGTCAATCGACTGATTGAGAAGGGCCTTGACCCGCACCGCAAGCGCCGCGTACCGGTCCCGATCCGGCTGGTGGCCGCGCTGGCCGCCTTGATCGGCATCGGCACCGCCGCGTTGCTGCTGCCGGGGATGACGACGCACCCCATCACCTTCATGGATGCGCTGTTCACCGCTACTTCGGCCGCGGCCGTCACGGGTCTGGCGGTCGTGTCAACCAGCACCGATTTCACGCGTTTGGGCCAGTGGATCATCCTGTTGCTGATGCAGGTGGGTGGATTGGGCTTCTTGGTAGTCCTGGTCCTGACAGTACGCCTGATGGGGCGACGCGTCTCTCTGATGGATCGGCTGGCCGTCAGTTCTTCGCTCGGCCTGGCCAACCCCCAGGCCATCCTGCAAATCCTATCGCGCACGGTGATCTTCATGTTGGCGGTCGAGGGTGCGGGCGCGCTGATCCTCGGGGTTCACTGGCGCTTGAGCGGAATCGTGCCGGCAGGCAGCGCCGCGTTCTATGCGCTATTTCATGCCGTGGCCGCATTTTGCAATGCCGGATTCGATCTGTTCTATGGGTTGCCTCTGTATCCTGAGGGACTTCCGTCCGACCCGATTTCGTTGTTGACGCTGGGAACGCTAGTGATCATCGGCGGGCTGGGCATTCCTGTGTATATCGAGCTGCTCAACCGCCGCGGCGCGCGTAAGGATCGCCAGCGGCCGGCCCACTGGAGCCTGCAAACGCGGCTGGCGGTCTGGTCGGCGGTCATCCTGATCGCGGTCGGATGGGCAGGCCTTCTGTTTGCCGAATTCCAGCATCCCGGGGTCCTGGCGGAACTGCCGCTGGGGGAGCGATTGTTGCGAACATGGTTCCAGTCGGTCGCGACGCGCACGGCCGGTTTTCCCGGCTTCATTGACTTCGGCCAGATCGGCGAAGCCAGCCGGCTGCTGCTCATCTGCCTGATGTTCATCGGCAGCGCGCCGGCCTCGATGGGCGGGGGCATCACTACCGGCAGCTTCTCGGTGTTGACGCTCGCAATGTGGAGTTTCGCGCGGAATGAAGGCGCGGTGCGCGTCGGCCAGCGCGCGATCTCGCCGAGTACCGTGTGGCGCGCGATTGCGGTGCTGGTCATTAGCCTGGGCGTCGTGGTGGCGGTTTCCTGGCTGCTCCTGCTCAGCCAAGACGTGTCGTTCAGCGCAGGGATCTTCGAGGTCGTCTCGGCTTTCTCCACGACTGGCCTGTCGTTGGGGATCACGGGGCAACTCGATACTTTTGGGCGGCTGCTGATCATCGGCGCCATGTTCTGGGGGCGGCTGGGTGCGGTCACGATCATGCTGGCCCTGCTGAAACGCGGCACGCGGCAAAGACTGGCGAACTATCCCGAAGAGACGGTGTTGGTGGGGTAAGGTGCCATTCTTTCACCCAATCAACGGTAGATGGTACGTTCGTTCAAGCGCCGCAAGCCTTTGCCACGTCATGACACACAACGCTTATTCCTGCGGACTTCTGAATAGGGCCGCGGCTCTGGTCGCCAGGCTCCCGGCGTCAAACCGCTGCCGTCATCGCTCAAATCGATAGCCGATCCCGCGCACGGTGATGATTCGCGCCGGGTTGGCGGGATCAGCCTCGATCTTCTCGCGCAGCCAGCGCACGTGCACATCGAGCGTATGCGCATCGCCGTAGAAGTCCTGACCCCAGACGCGCGATAACAGCAGGTCGCGTGTGAGTACTGCGCCCTGGTTGCGCATCAGCTCGGCCAACAGGCTGAACTCCTTCGGGCTCAACGCCACATCAGCCCCACCCACCGTGGCGCGCCGGCTGATCAGGTTGAGCGTCACATTGCCCGAACGCAACTCCTCACTCGTCCCGCGCTGCGAGCCGGCCCGGCGCAGCAATGCCCGCAGCCGCGCATGTAGCTCACCGAGGCTGAACGGCTTGGTCAGATAGTCGTCGGCCCCGCTCTCCAGCCCGACGATCTTGTCCAGTTCGCCTGAGCGAGCCGTCAGGATCATAATCGGCACATCGGAGGCATGGCGCAGGCTGCGGCATACCGTCAGGCCGTCCAGTTCCGGCAGCATGAGATCCAGCAGCACCAAATCTGGGGCTGCACTCCGCGCCAAATCGAGTGCGGCCGCGCCATCACCCGCTTCGAGCACTTGATAGCCGGCGGCTCGCAGGTTCAAGCTGAGCATCTCGCGCAGCGTAGCATCGTCTTCCACAATCAGGATTCTGTTTGACATCGCCGGTTCAGCGTATCACGCGTTGGTTAAAGCCACTTTCAGAATTTGTCGTCAGAATGTCTGATATAAGCTCCTCCAACTGAATACGATTACCCTAATGGCTGTGAAGAGGACGAGTAAGCGCTGGGCTGATGGTACAGAGAGCGGGGAAAGGTGAAAGCCCCGCCCACACATCGGCGCCGAATGGCCCCCTGAGCTGCAGGGCGAACGTGCGAGCCGGCTCGAAAGTGAGAGCAAGCTCGGTAAGTAGCCTATGCCGGAGTTGCCACCGTTATCAGGGCAAAGAGTATAAGCAGCGCGCTGCCGCCGCTGCCGTACTCGACAGAGTGAGGCTGGCCCGCATCCCGTCGTCATCACGACGGGATTTTT
>JALOOE010000149.1 GCA_025454565.1 Anaerolineae bacterium | reverse complement strand
CCTGTTGCGCGCCGGGCTGGATCCCAGCTTCATCGTGGGCGCACGCGTGCCGGTCGGTCCGGCCGAAGGGATGATGAGCGCCACCGCGGCGGCACGCGCGGGGAAGGGCCCGTTCGTCATCGAGGCCGATGAATATGATCGCATGTTCCTGGGCCTGCGGCTGGAGATCGCCGTCGTCACCAACGTGGATTGGGATCACGTCGATTGTTATCCCACGCCGATAGCCTTCAATGAGGCATTCCGGGCCTTCGCCGGTCAATTGCCGGAGTGGGGCCTGCTGCTGGTTTGCGCCGATGATGCGGGGGCGATGGCCGTGCGCGATGCGGTCAAGCCCGGCGTCACGGTGCGCACCTTCGGCCTGTCGGCGGAAGCCGACTGGCAGGCGCGCAATCTGGCATCAAACGCCAAAGGCGGCCTCGATGCGGAGATCTGGTTCGCGGGAGCACAGGTGGCATCGCTGTCGCTGTCGATCCCGGGCCAACACAACGTGCGCAACGCGCTGGCCGCCATCGCGGTGGCGCATTGGCACGGCATCCGGCCGGCGCGAAGATGCTGTCCGACTTCACCGGCGCCGGACGGCGCTTCGAGTTGGTCGGTGAGGCGGGCGGTGTGACGGTCATCGACGACTACGCTCACCACCCGACTGAAGTGGCGACGACGCTGGCGGCGGCGCGCATGCGTTACCCCAGCCGGCGCATTTGGGCAGTGTTTCAACCGCACACGTACAGCCGCACGAAGGCGCTACTGAACGACTTCGCGCGCAGTTTCGATGATGCGGACACTGTGCTGTTGCTGGATATCTATCCCGCTCGGGAGAAGATCGACCTGGGCATGCACAGCACGCAGTTACTCGCGCGCATGGATCACCCGGCCGCCCAGTACGTGGGCACCATCCAGGCGGCCGCCGACACCTTGCTGTCTCATGTTGCTCCCGAAGATATCGTCATCACCATGAGCGCGGGAGACGGCAATCGGGTCGGGCAGCTTCTGCTGGCTGGCCTGCGCGCCAAGGAGTAGGGGACACGGTGACACGGCGACACGGCGATTCAGATGTGTGGCAGTTTGACACTTCGCCTTGTCACCGTGTCGTTATCTCGGCTTTCCCGGCCTTTCGTTCAGCCGTCGAAACGCTGGAGATAACTGTGGTCGCTGATGAGCCGTTAGCGCGCCACACCACCTTTCATATCGGCGGTCCGGCCGATCTCTATGCGGCGGTGAGCAACATCGACCAGCTAGAGCGGCTGACCCAAACGGCTGCAACCCACAACATCCCGACCACCATTCTCGGTGGGGGGAGCAACATCCTCGTCAGCGACGCCGGGGTGTGCGGGTTGGTAATCGCAAATCAGACACGGGAATTCGGGCTATCGGATTCTGGATTGCCGATTGCAGATCTTGGATTGCTGTATTATCATCCGCAATCCGCAGTGCGAACTCCGCAATTGGTGGCGGCGTCGGGCGTGGCGCTCGCCGGGCTGGCCCGCTGGACGGTCAAAAACGGCTGGACGGGCCTGGAGTGGGCGGTGAGCGTGCCGGGCACCGTCGGCGGAGCGGTCATCGGCAACGCCGGAGCGCACGGCGGCGACATCGCCGGCAATCTGGTCTGGGCGCTCGTGGCCTATCCGGGCCTGGGCCGGCGCCTACTGACGAAGGACGGTCTGGAGTTCGCCTACCGCAGCAGCATCCTCAAGCGGCAGATCGCCACGGGAGAGATGTTGGTCGTGCTGGCGGCGGGTTTCCAGCTTATGCCGGGGGATGTAGCCGAGGTGACGGCGCGTGCCGATGGCTTCCTGGCGAAACGCCGGGCGAGCCAACCGGTCGAGCCCAGCGCCGGCAGCATTTTCCGCAACCCACTGGGCGACCACGCCGGAAGGCTGATCGAGGCAGTGGGATTGAAAGGTTATCGCATTGGCGGGGCGCAGATATCGCCCCGCCATGCCAACTTTGTCGTCAATGTTGAGAATGCGCGGGCTGACGATGTCGTTGCTCTCATCGGCCTGATGCGAAAGCGGGTTTTCGAGCAATTCGGGATTGAGTTGATTCCCGAAATCTTGTTCGTGGGCGATTGGCCGAAACAGCCGCCGTATGGGCCTTTGCCCCTGTAATGAAATTTGTAATGTAGTGAATTTTGTTGTAGAATTTCCTTGACCCAATCAGAGACAACTCTACAACCACAAATAACACTTTTCGGAGCGCTGGATGCCCCCCAGGCTACGTGTTGGTGTGATTTTCGGCGGCCAATCCGGTGAGCATGAGGTCTCGCTGGCTTCGGCGCGTTCTGTGATCGCGGCGCTCGATCCCGCGAAATACGAGGTCGTCCCGATCGGCATCACGCACCGCGGCCGCTGGCTGACGGGCGGCGACCCGATGGCGTTGCTCACGGCGGGGACCGCCGAGTCGACGCCTGATGAGCACGCCACGGGCGCGGCGTTGAAGGCACAATCCGCGCCCCCCAGCCGAGAACTGGTGCCCGGCGCCACGGGCCAGCGCTTCCCGACGCTCGATGTCGTTTTCCCCGTGTTGCACGGCACGTATGGCGAAGATGGCACGGTGCAGGGGCTGCTGGAATTGGCGGGTGTGGCCTATGTCGGGTGCGGTGTGCTCGCCAGCGCGGTGGGCATGGACAAGATCGCGTGTAAGGCGGTCTTTGCGGCAGCCGGGCTGCCGCAGCCGCGTTATCTGCCGATCAAACGCCGCGATTGGGAGCGTAGCCCGCAGACCGTGATCGCGAGCATCGAGGCCGCGCTCCGCTATCCCGTATTCGTGAAACCGGCGAACCTGGGCTCCAGCATCGGTATCTCGAAGGCGCAGGATGCGACCGAGTTGGCTGCATCCTTGACCGATGCGGCACGCTATGATCGGCGGCTGCTCGTTGAAGAAGCGGTGCCGAACGCCCGCGAGATCGAGGTCAGTGTGCTGGGCAACGACGACCCGATCGCCTCGGTGCCCGGCGAGGTCGTACCATCTAACGAATTCTACGATTACGCGGCGAAATACATCGACGGCAAGTCGGGGCTGCTGATTCCGGCGCCGCTGCCGGCGCCGATTGCGGCCCGCGCACGCGAGCTGGCGGTGCTGGCCTACAAAGCCATCGACGGGGCCGGACTGGCGCGCGTCGATTTCCTGCTGGATGGTGACACGTTGGAACTGTGTGTCAACGAGGTCAACACGCTGCCTGGCTTCACTGCCATCAGCATGTATCCGAAGATGTGGGAGGCCACGGGCGTAAGCTACGTCGAGCTGGTCGACCGTCTGATCGATCTGGCGTTGGAACGGCATCAGGACAAGGCGCGCTCCCTGACGAGCTTCGCGGGCGCGATGCAACCCGGCGGGTCGGCCGCATAAGAAAGGGTCAGCACCATGCCGCCTCGCCGCGAACCGCCGCCTCCGGCGCCGGAGGAAGAAGCACCTTTCCACCCATCGGAACCGTGGTGGCGTAAGCCGCTGCCGCCAGCGCAAGAGGCGCTGCCCAGCCAGGAACGCGGTGCGGGAGCCGCGCGGGGACGCAAAGCGACCCGCTTTGAGACATCGACACCGGGCGTGGTGGAAAAAGCTCGCAGCTTGCCCTGGCCGAAGGTGCACATTTCAAGGCGAGCCGTGGCCTTTATCGGCGTGTTCATGGCGCTGGTTGCCGGATTGACCGTGGCGCTCACGAATGAGAATTTCGCCGTCACGCGCGAATTGACGACCGTTCGGGGCTTGCACCGCGTGGCCGAGGAAGATGTGCGCCGAGCCAGCAAGCTCGAAGGAACGAACATCTTTCGCGTCCAGCCCGGACAGGCGGCGAAGAATGTCAAGGAATTGCCCGGCATTGCCGCTGCGCATGTGCATGTGTGGCTGCCGGCGCAGATCGTGATCGACGTGCAGGAGCACGAGCCACTTGTGGCATGGCAGGGCATCACGACCACGGTTTGGGTGGCCGATACGGGCGCGGTCGTCCCGATGACCAGCGATCCGCCGCCACTCGAACTCGTCGATAAGACCGGCGCGGCAGCGGAAGCGAACGGCAGATTGCGTCCGCACGTTCTGGCCAACCTCAAGGCGCTGCGCGCAGCCGGTATTGAGGTCACAAGCCTGTTCTACGGCCCGAAGGAAGGGATCTATTTCCGTTCCCCTGAGGGCTGGACTGTCTACCTGGGGAATGAGGGCCAGATGCCCGCGAAGCTGGCTGCGCTCCAGGAATTACGGAAGAACAACATCGCTCGCAACGTGCGAGCTACGACCGTTGATCTGCGCATCGACGGACGCATGCAGCTCAGATAGGCGCTCATCTATCCGCCGCCCGGATGACCGATCCGTCACCTTGGCTGCTCACGTCAGCGACAAGACGCCATGAAGATACTCAACATCGGTAGAGAATCAGCCAATGAGCCGGAACCTGTCGCCAACGAGGCGATCTGTGCGATCGATGTCGGCACCACCAAGATCGTTGCTCTGATCGCTGAGGTGGACGACAACGACGATCTGCGCGTGATCGGCGCCGGCCGGATGCCCGCGCAGGGCTTGCGTCGCGGCGTCGTGGTGAACACCAAGGAAGCCACGGCCGCCATCGGTCAGGCTGTGGAACAGGCGGTGCAGAGCGCCGGACAGCCGATGCGCCCGCTGCTGTTGGGCATTTCGGGCAGCCACATCAATGCGATGAGCAGCAAGGGCGCGGTGGCGGTAGGGCGTAACGGCCGTAACATCACGACTGAGGATACCCAGCGGGCGCTGGAGCAGGCCAAGAGCGTCGCGCTGCCGCACAATCGCGAGATCATCCATGCGGTGCCGCGTTCGTACACGATCGACGACCAAAAAGGGATCCAGGATCCGGTCGGGATGTTCGGCTATCGGCTTGAGGTGGATGCCAGCATCATCACCGGCGCCTCGTCGGCGGTGGCGAACCTGGTCCATTGCGTGCACGACAATGGGTTGGAGATCGAAGACCTGGTACTGGAGCCGCTGGCGTCCGGGTTGGCCGTGCTCAACGACGATGAGCGCCGCCTGGGCGTCGCGCTCGTGGATGTCGGCGGCGGCACCTCTGATTTGGCGATCTACCTGGAGAACGCGCCGTGGCATACGGTCATCATCGACGTGGGCGGCGATCATTTCACCCGGGATGTAGCGATGGGGCTCCGCATGCCGTATCCCAAGGCTGAGGCGCTCATCAAGCAGTTCGGCAGCGCACTGCCGGGCCATGTCCCCGCCGATGCGGAGGTGCGCAGCGGCGCTTTCGGCGAGGAAGGCCAGCAGGTCGTCAGCCGGCGCGTGTTGGCCGAGATCCTTAATGCACGCGCTCAGGATGTCCTCGACTTGATCTTGCGCGAGGTGAAACGAAGCGGCTATGACGGGCTGCTCCCGGCAGGAATTGTCCTGACGGGAGGTGTGGCCCAGTTGAGCGGTTTTGCAGAAATGAGCCGTGATCAGTTACAATGGCCCGTGCGCGTCGGTCGCCCAAAGGGTGTTGCCAGTTCAGTGATCGACTTGAGCAGCCCGGAATACGCCACAGCCGTTGGGCTGCTTCTGTGGGGCAAACGTCACGAGGTCGAGCCGGTGATCTCGCCGGAGCCGCTGCCAGGCGTGTTCGACCGCATCATCAAATGGCTGAGAAATTTTGTGCCGCAGTAATCGCTTGCCGACTGAAGTGAACAAGCTCAACCTGAATGAGGTAAAGAAATGGCTACGATGAATCCGCGAGGACAGCAGCAAACGGCCTATGTCGAGAATCCGGCGCAGATCAAGGTTCTGGGCATCGGCGGCGGCGGCTCGAACGCCGTCAATCGCATGATCGAGCAAGGGATCCAGGGCGTCGAGTTTATCAGCATCAATACGGACGCCCAAGCCTTGATGTTAGCCAATGCTCCGCAACGCCTGCGCATCGGCGACAAGCTGACCAAGGGGTTGGGCTCCGGTGGGCAGCCTGAAGTCGGTGAGAAGGCGGCCCATGAGTCCGCGGAAGAGATTAAGGCGTTGCTCAAGGGCGCCGACATGGTCTTTGTCACCTGTGGCATGGGGGGCGGCACGGGCACCGGCGCAGCGCCTGTCATCGCAAAGATCGCCAAGGATTCGGGCGCGTTGACCATCGGTGTCGTCTCGAAACCCTTCACCTTTGAGGGCGCGCGGCGTCGCCGGGTCGCTGATGAGGGTATCGGCCGGCTCAAAGAGGGCGTGGACACCCTGATCGTGATCCCCAACGATCGGCTGCTCCAGGTGGTTGACAAAAAAGCCAGCATCCAGCAAGCGTTTCGTGTTGCCGACGATGTGCTGCGGCAAGGCATCCAAGGCATCTCCGAGTTGATCACAATTCCAGGTCTGATCAACCTGGACTTTGCTGACGTCCGCAGCGTCATGGCGGAGGGCGGCTCGGCGCTGATGGCGATCGGTCAGGCAAACGGCGACAGCCGGGCGCAGCAGGCCGCCGAGCAGGCGATCCACAGCGCATTGCTCGACGTCAGCATCGACGGCGCGCAGGGCATCCTCTTCAACATCACCGGCGGCTCGGACCTGAGCCTGTACGAGGTGAACGAGGCGGCTGAGATCATCCGCCGCACCGCCGATCCCGATGCCAATATCATCTTCGGCGCCGTCATCGATCCGGACATGAAGGACGGCATCCGCATCACCGTGATCGCCACCGGCTTCGACCAGATCAAAGAGCAGCAAATGCCGACGAAAGATGACGGCAAGACTCTCGAGTTCCCGAAGCGTTCTTACGATCGCGACGACCTGGATATCCCCGCGTTCTTGCGACGTGCGCTTTCAGGGCGTCGGCGCCGGACAGGCCAACCGATATCCTGATTCCAGTGCGTACAGGTTAAGTCGACCTTAAAGTTTAGCACCGCAAGTCGCCTGCACAGGGTTGCTTGATGCAGCATATGGTATACTGCTGTCCCTTCGACCTGGGCATATCTTGTGGGTAAACATAACGCACATACTATATATGGTATGTGCGCAGGTTTTGAGTCGAGAACGGAGGGTGCGCGATGCAATGCCCCTACTGCGGTCACGCAGACTCACGGGTAGTCGACACACGGACCACCAGCGATGGTATCCGCAGGCGGCGGGAATGCCTGTCATGCAAGAAGCGCTTCACGACCTATGAGCAGATCTCGGAAGCGCTACTGATCGTCAAACGCGACGGCCGGCGCGAGCCGTTCGATCGCCACAAGCTGACGCAGGGCATCCGCATTGCGTGCGCCAAGCGCCCGATCGCGATGACCGACATCGAACGGGTGGTCAGCCAGATCGAGGAGCACCTGTTCAGCCTCGGCAAAGCCGAGGTGCGCAGCGAGATCATCGGCGAGATGATCCTGGAAAAGTTGAAAGAACTCGACCCACTCGCCTACATTCGGTATGCGATCGTGTATATGGAGATGGAGGACGTCGGGTCGCTGCAGAAAGAGCTGGATCGCTTGAGATCGGAACGAAAATAGTGCCAGTCAGCAAGTCAACAGATTTGCAAGTGAGCAAAGCTCAGCCGTGTGCCAGTTGCTGATTTGTTGATTTTCTTGTCTGCCAGTAACAAACGGAGCCCACCCATGATCGACGTATCGACAAAACCCTTTAGCCCAATGATCCTGCCGCCGGACGACATCGACTTGTCGGAAAACAGCCGGCAGGTGCTCCACAAACGCTATCTGCGCAAAGGTCTGGACGGCCAACCGGTCGAGACCATTCCGGGCATGTTCCGGCGCGTGGCCCGCGCCGTGGCCGAGCCCGATGGTGCTCACGGCTACGACATTGCCACCACCGAAGAGGCGTTTTACGGCCTTTTGACCGATTTGCGCTTCTTCCCCAACTCGCCCACCTTCACC
>JALOOE010000148.1 GCA_025454565.1 Anaerolineae bacterium | reverse complement strand
ACCGGATCTGCCGCGAGCGGCGCCGTGACGATCCGCTCGGCCGGCACGCGGAAGTGTGCCAGGTAATCGCGGCGGGTGGCCTCGGAGATCGCCAGCGCGACACGAGCCGTGCGTAGCGCCAGGACGTTGGCCCAACGCGCCAGCAGGCGTGCGCGGCCGCTGCTTTGCTCCGGCATCAGCAGCGGAATGAGATCGTAGAGGGTCAGGACGGTCGGCGCGCCGGGCGCGTAGGGCATCAGGTTGTAGCCGCTGTGATAGAGGACGGACGACGGATGACCGACGACTATAGTCCCCGAAGCGGAGCGGAGAGGGACGGGTGACCGAGGCTGAGCCGCGGCGTTCTCGCTCCTGCCCCCTGACTCCTGCCCCCTGACTCCTGTCCCCTGATTCCTGCCCCCTGCCTCCTGCCTCCTGTCTCCTGCCCCCTGATTCCTGCCCCCTGTTTCCCGTTCTCCGCTCGCCAAGCTGCGCACCAGGCGCGGAATCTGCCACTGTTGGGCGAGCGCAAAGGGCGATACATTGACCGGTACGAGGGTCACGGCCGTAGAATCGGGCAACGCGGGTGGGTGATCTGGATGGTGCAGGATGGTCAGTCGCTCATCGGGCGCCAGCAGCGGGACCAACGCAGCCGCCAGGTTGCTCATGTAGCGACCGATGCCCGGAAAATGCGGCGTCGCGGTGCGTGCGTCGAGCACGTAGTTTGTCATCGCAGCAGCTCGTGATAGAGCGCGGCGGTCTCTTGCGCAGCGCGCGCCCACGAAAACCGGGCCGCCTGAGCCAGCCCACGCGCCGCCAGCGCCTCAGCGAGACCGTGATCGCTCAACAGCCGCCGGAGCGCATCCGTCAGTGCGTCGACATCCTGCGGATCGAATAGAACCGCCGCATCGCCGGCGACTTCCGGCAGGCTGGATGTTTGCGAGCACGCGACCGGCGTCCCGCAGCCCATCGCCTCCAGGATCGGCAGCCCGAAGCCCTCGAAGATACTGGGGAACGCGAGCGCCTGCGCCCCGGCGTAGATCGCCGGCAGATCGACATCGTCCACCCAGCCGGGGAAGATGACCGCAGCGCGATCGGGAGAGGCCTCCCACTGGGCGAGGAAGTCATCGTAAAGCCAGCCGCGCTTGCCCACGATCACCAGCGCATCGGTCAGTCCTTCGGCGCGCAGGCGTTCGAAGGACTGCAACAGGCGCCCCAGGTTCTTGCGCGGCTCGATGGTGCCGACGAACAGCAGATAGCGCTCGGGGAGATGATAGCGGCGGCGCGCCTCGGCTGCCGCTTCGGGCGGCTGAGGACGAAAGCGCGCATCGGCGGCCTCGTAGATCACGCTGATCTTTTCCGGCGGGATGCCGTAAGCCGCGACCACGTCGCGCTTGCTCTGCTCCGAGACGGCGATGATGCGCGTCGCGCGGCGGCAGAAGAGCGGCAGCGTCGCATTCAGGTACCAGCGGTTGAGCGGTTTGTGGTGCTGCGGATAGCGCCGGAAGATCAGATCGTGCACGGTGAGGACGGTCGGGACGTCGCGCAACGGGAGCAGCAGGTGTTCTGTTGCATGAAAGAGCTCGACGCCCGGTGTCAGCCGGTTGAATCCAACATGGGCCAACTGCCCGGCCCAGACGAGCATCCGCCACGGCTTGTAGCCGAGCGACACGGTGCGCGCCGGCACGTCCTCCAGCCCCGCCAGCGGCGCGATCCCCTGCTCCTGGTTGTAGAAAAAGGCCAGGCGGTCGCCCAGCAGCGGCAGCAGCTCGCGCGCCAGGCTTGCGGCGTAGCGGCCCAGCCCGGCGCGATGATGGACGGCAGCGGAGATGTCGAAGTAGATGGGCATGAGCTTATGCACGTATCATGCGTCGGTAAAATGGCAACAGCGCGGCTAGCAGCAATTGCGCCGTGCGTGCGTAGTGCTTGCGGTAGAAATAGCGCAAACTCTCGTAGTACGCCTGCCGCGCCGCTGGATTCTTCGCCAGACTTTGTCCGCCGATGTGCACGATGGCAGCCTGCGGATCGTAGTACACTTTCCAGCCGGCGTTGCGAATGCGCAGGCACCACTCGTTATCCTCGAAGTACATAAACATCGCTTCCTCAAGCGGTCCGGCCTGCGCGATCGCTGCGCGCCGAGCCATCAGGCACGCGCCAGAGACCCAGTCCACCTCCTGAATCGCGGTCGTGCCCCAGTCGTGGAGATACCGGCCGCGCAATCGGCTGATCGCACGACGCAGCAGATAGCCCGGCGTCGGGTCGCCGCCGAACGCGTAGGGTTGCGCTGTGCCGTCGGGTCGGCGCAGACACGGGCCGACGACGCCGGCCTCGGGGTGTGCGTCCATGAACGTGACCAGCATTTCCAGCGCATCGGGAGACGCCACGGTGTCGCTGTTGAGCAGCAGCACATAGCGTCCACGGCTCGCTGCGATGCCGCGATTGTTCGCCCGCGCAAATCCCAGGTTGCCCTCGTTGAGGATCAGGCGCACATCCGGGAATTCTCGCTGCACCATCTCCACGCTGCCGTCGGCGGAGGCGTTGTCGACGACGATGATCTCGACGGAGGACGGAGGGCGGAGGACGGAGGGCGGAGAGAGACTGTCCGTCTTCCGTCTTCCGTCCTCCGTCAACGCCGCCAAGCACCCTCGCAGCAGCTCGCGCGTGTTCCAGTTGACGATGATGATGGAGAGATCCGGGGTGTCGGCGGGCATGTGGGTTAGCCTCAGAGCAGTTGCCGATAGAGCGCCAGATAGCGAGCGGCCAACGCCCCGGTGTCAAAGTGATCACGGGCATAGTGCCATGCTCGCGACCGGGAGGTTGCGCGATCGGCCTGCCACGCGGTGAGCCAGTGTGCCAACGCTGCCGGCGAAACCCGGTCGTACACCACCCCCAGATCCTGCGATTCGACAATGTCGGCGGCGGCGCCGTGCCACCGGCTGACGATCACGGGCAGGCCGGCTGCCAGGTATTCGGCGAATTTGACGGAGAGCACTGTGCGCGCCATCAGTTCGTAGCGGTTATCGATCGCGGCGCGCGCGGGCGGCGCTACCGGCTGCGCGGCCAGGTCGGCCGCGGCCAGATAGCGCAACACCTGCCCCTGCGGCGCGGAGATCACCCGGCAGCCGGCGCCCGGCGCCAGACCGCGGCGCACCACCTCCGCGATCTCTTCCCGCCGATCCGCCGCATCACCGCCGCCCCGTGACGAGATGAGCAGCAGAAACTCCCACGGCGCGCCGGGGAGCGCTTCTTGCAGCCGCCGAAACAGGGCGATAGCCGGCTCCGGCTCGAACCACGAACCGCTGTAGGCGACCACCAATCGGTCGGCCAGACCCAGCTCGGCGCGCACGGCAGGCTGCCACACATCCAGATCAGCTTGTGCGGGCACAGGGGTGCAGGTGGGCGCCACCAGCACGCGCGAGCGGCTCTCGGGATACTGCTCGGCGAGGATGTCGGCCATGGGCTGCGAGATCGCCGCGATGGCGTCGGCGCGCTGCATCAGCCCGGCCTCGATGCGTTTCCACGCCGCAAAGTCGGCGTCACTCAGCATGACGATCTTGCCGCCGTCCTCGCGTACCGCGCCCTCTTCTGGATAGAGCGCCCGCGCGTCGCAGATCAGCCGGGCGCCCGCCAGCCGTTTGACCATCGCGCCGACCAGCGTAGCCGGATAGGAGCGGCAGTGCATCAGCGCCGGTCGCAGGCGCAGGCTGATCCAGAGCGCCGCGAGCCATGCCTGGATGCGATAGAAGACCAGCCACGGCCGCGACATGTAGAAGTGGCGCGTCATGAAGGCGATGGGCCACGCGTGGAAGGCGATGCCGGATTCAGCCAGCTCGGCGCGCAGGCCGGCCAATCGCCCACGATTGCGCCACCAGTTGAGCAGCGGATAGAGCGTGACGAGCGCCAACGGGCAGGGCGCGCCCTGTCCGGCCATCATCTTCAGCACATTGATCACCTGCCCACGGATCAGCGGCGACTGGGCGACATCCTCTACGGCGACCAGGTAGACCGCAGGCCGGTTTGACATGATCGTTGCCATCTACGTTCCTCAAAGGCGGCTCGAGGGACTCACGCCACGCCGCAAAGCCGCGGAGACAGGCACAGCGTCTGACAACCCTTGGGCGTCTTTTGCGTTCTTTGTGCCTCTGCGTGAGCCGTCCCTTACATCTCGAAGGCGCGCAACCACAGCTCGACCGCCAGGCCGCGCCACAGGGCCGCTGCGTGATCCTCGCCGGCCACGTGGCGTTCCACCAGTTTCAGCAGCTCGGCGGGTTGGAGATACGGGCGAGCGCGGAAATCGGGCGCGCTGAAGACCTCGCGCAGCCACGGTGCAAGATCTTCGCGCAACCAGGTGTCCTGCGGTGTGCTGAAGCCAACCTTGTCGTGACGCTGCCGAACCGCTTCCGGGATGATGCCGGCCATCGCTTGCCGCAGGATGAACTTTGTCACGCCGTCCCGGATCTTCTGATCGGCCGGCAGCGCACAGCAGAACTCGATCAGGCGGTAGTCGAGGAACGGCACGCGTGACTCGATCGAGAACGCCATTGAGTTGCGGTCGTCGAACCGGAGCAGCGACGGTAGGGGGTTGAACGTCAGCGCCTCAGCCAGGCTGCGTGCCAGTCGCGTGCGGCCGGGCCGTGTGACCACCCAGCGCTCGCCCGCGTCTGCCTGCGCCGCGGCCGCGAAATCAGGCGCCAACCACGCGCCCCCGCCGACTGCCCGCGGTTTCAGCCGCGCGCGCAGACCGGTGGGCAGTGAGTTGGTCGCGATGTTGCGCAGTTCCCAGCGTGTGTTGACGCCGTGCAGCGCGCCGTGTGCGGCCAGCTCGCGGCGCATCCGCTGCCAACGCAGCCCGGTCGCGAGATCGGCCAGATGGGGCGGGAAGAAGCCGAGATAGCCGGCCAGCAACTCATCGCCGCCCTGGCCGTCGAGCGTCACCGTCACGCCCGTCTCGCGTGCCAACCTGAAGACGTTCCATTGCGCGAAAATGCTGGTGGAGCCGAACGGCTCCTCCTGATGCCAGAATAACCGCGGCCACTCGTCAGCCAGATCGGTCGAGGTCGGGTAGATCGTGCGGCCGTCCACGTCGGACGCGTCTACCACCGCGTCGATGAAGCGGCCCTCGTCGTGGCGCGGATCGGCCCAACGGGCCGAGAAGGTCTTCTGCCGCGTCTCCATGCCGACGACGTGCAGCCCGCGCTGGCGGATCAACTGGTTGATGACGCACACCACAGCCGACGAGTCGAGACCGCCACTCAGACAGGTGCCTACGGCGACGTCGCTGATCAGATGGCGGCGCACGGCGTCCTCGAAGAGCTCCCGGAACGTAGCGGCGTAGGCCGCGTCGGAGGGCAAGTCGAGCTGGCGGTCGGGGTCGAGCTGCCAATAGCGCCGTGCGCTCGCCGCGCCCGTGGTCAGATCGAGCGTCAGCGTGTGGGCGGGCGGCAGCGAAACCACGCCCGCAAAGCTGGTCGCGTCGGTATGATCGCTCAGGTTGCCGGCCAGGAAGTCGTACAGCGCCGTCGTATTGGCGCGACGAGGCAGGCCCAGCGCCAGCAGCCCCTTGATCTCCGATGCGAACGCGAAGCGCGTCGCGTCTTGCCAGAGATACAGCGGCTTGATCCCGGTGCGGTCGCGCGAGAGCACCAGTTGCCGGCGCAGGATATCCCAGATTGCCAGCCCCCACATGCCGTTGAAGCGAGCAAAGCACGCATCGCCCCACGTCTCATAGGCGTGCACGATCACTTCGGTGTCGCTGCCCGAGACGAAGCGATGTCCGAGCGCCGCCAGCTCGGCGCGCAACTCGACCGCGTTGTACAGTTCGCCGTTGTAGACGATCCAGACCGTGCCGTCCTCGTTGCACATCGGCTGATGCCCGGCCGGGGTCAGATCGACGATGGCCAGCCGCCGGTTCGCCATGCCCAGCGTGTATACTGCCTCGCCGAACGCGCCCGGCGCGAGTCGCGAAGTTGGCATGTAGGCCAATGGCTGGCCGAAGACATCCGCCGGGGTGTCCTCGCCGCCGAACAAGGCATAGTTGCCGGTCGCCGCGTTCCCGAAGATGATGCCGACGTCGTCCGGTCCGCGGTGGCGGATGACGTCGGTCATCGCGCGCAGATCGGCTGCGCCGACAGGCGCGCCGTTGAGGTGTATCAGTCCAACGATGCCGCACATGCGCCATTTAATCCTTAACGCTCTGGCCGGTCTGGTTCTGGCTCGGTCAGAGACCGGCCAGAGCGTTTGGGTTGCGGTTCTGGCTCGGTCAGAGAGCGGCCAGCGCACCTGGTTTGCGGTTCTGGCTCGGTCAGAGACCGGCCAGAGCGTTTGGGTTGCGGTTCTGGCTCGGTCAGAGACCGGCCAGCGCGTTTGGGTTGCGGTTCTGGCTC
>JALOOE010000147.1 GCA_025454565.1 Anaerolineae bacterium | reverse complement strand
GCCTTTGTGGTGAACAGCGTCAGATCATGGCAACTGTGTGGATTCCACCCCTGATGCGCGACCTGACCGGCGGCCTGGCGCAGGTGGCTGTGCCCGGCGGTAAGGTGCGCGAGCTGATCGACGCGCTTGAGGGGCGCTATCCGGGCATCAGAGCGCGACTGGTGGAGGACGGCGTGCTGCGGCGCGGCATCCTGCTGACCATCGACGGTGTCGCCAACCGGCAAGGCTTGCGCGCAAAAGTGGCGCCAGAGAGCGAAATACACTTCGTCCCGGCCATCGGGGGCGGATGACGGAGCATGGGCGAAGCGGGAGCACGGCGAAAGATGCCCTCCCCCTCGCCCTTTCACCCCTTCGACGCGTCGCAACACCTTCCCCACCATCGTCTTGGGTAGCTCGGAGCGAAACTCGATCTGTTTAGGTACTTTGTAGGGCGCGAGCCGCTCGGCGCACCACCTGGCGATCTCGTCAGTGGTGGCGGTTTCGCCGGCCTTGAGCACGACAAAGGCCTTAACCGTTTCTCCTCGATAGGCATCGGGGACGCCGGCCACAACGGCCTCCTGCACCTTCGGGTGCTGGAAAAGCACCTCTTCCACCTCGCGCGGGATCACCTTGTAGCCGGATGCGATGATGAGATCCTTGAGCCGGTCGACAATATAGAAATAGCCGTCCTGGTCCATCCGGGCGATGTCGCCGGTGCGCAGCCAGCCGTCCTCCGTGATGGTCTTCGCCGTCTCATCCGGCTTGTTCCAGTAACCCTGCATGACCTGCGGCCCCGCGACCCACAACTCCCCCTCTTCGCCCTGCGGCTTTTCGATCAGCTTGTCGTAATCCATGATCTTGGCCGCCACGTCGGGGAACGGAACGCCGATGGAGCCGGCCTTGCGCGTGCCGTATATCGGGTTGCAGTGCGTCACCGGCGCCGCCTCGGTCAACCCATAGCCCTCGACTAATCGCCCGCCCGTGATCTCGCCGAACTTGTCCTGCACTTCCATCGGCAGCGGCGCCGAGCCGCTGATGCACGCCTTGACGGATCGCAGATCGTACTGGCTCACGTCAGGATGGTTGATGATGCCGATGTACATCGCCGGGACGCCAGGGAAGACGGTCGCCCTTTCCTTGTGGATCGCCTTCATCACCCCATCGATCGGGCGAGGGTTGGGGACAATGAGAAGCGTCCCGCCGCAATAGATGGACAGGCTCATGGCTACCGTCATGCCGTAAACGTGAAAGAAAGGAATGGCGCCCATGACCCGCTCTTTACCTTCCTCCAGGCTGGTCAGCCAATGATCCACCTGCACCGTGTTGGTCACGAGATTGTAGTGCGACAGCATGGCCGCTTTGGGAATGCCTGTCGTGCCGCCTGTATACTGGAACAACGCGATCTCATCGGGATCGACAGTGACCGCGGGCGGCGCTTCGGGATGCGCATCCAGGAGCTTCCTGAAATGATAGACGCCCTCAGCCTCGGGCACATCCACCATCAACCCCTGGTGGCGCAACTTACGCCCCGCCAGCGCCGTGGTGAGTCCGGTGGCATACTCGGTTACATCGGTGACGATGACGCGCTTGATCGCCGTGTGCGCCTGGATTTCTTTCAGCTTGCGGTAGTACGGGCTGAGCAGGACCACCGTCTCGGCGCCGGCGTCGGCGAACTGATGCGCCATCTCGCGGCTGGTATAGGTCGGATTGGTGTTGACGACAATCGCGCCCAGCCTGGTCGCACCGTAGAAGCTGATTACGAACTGCGGCAGGTTGGGCGTCATGATGGCGATGCGCTCCCCTTTGCGCACCCCCAGCGAGTAGAGCGCGGCGGCAAACCGGTTGACCTCTGAGAGAAGCTGCGCGTACGTCAGCTCGCCGCCGAGGGCCACAGGGCCGAGATAACGCAATATCAGTTTGGTGGCGACGCGGTTCGCATATTTGCGCGCTATATCATCGAGAACCTGAAATAGCGACATGCGCGGATAGACAATGGTCGATGGGACGCCCTTATCGTAGAAGCTCTGCCATGGGTGCACCATGAGTTCCTCCTTTTGCGCGCGAACGGGGACGCTCGCGTCGCTGAAACCATGTCGACCGACGCTATCGAGAACGACTGAAGAAGAACTGCTCAGAGGAAGATGCCCGAATCGGCCGCAACTGCCGGCCAGATTGCCGCCATCACGGATGTATACCAAATACCTCCTGATGCTGAGATTATACGGAGTGCACAGTGGAATGTCAAGAGGTCAGTCAGAGTTGTCATAACATTACGTCATGGTTGCGTGGCGGAGAAGCCCACGATTGGGCTGGTTTTTAGGTTGTGATATACTTGGCCGCATCAGCTTGGATGTTGGTTGAGTGTTGGGTTTCTTGGAGGTGTTTCGTGGGATGCGCGTAAGGGTAGTAGTGGTTGCGTTGTTCGTGGTAGCCATCGGGCTCGCCGGCAGCTATTCGGTGACCCGTCCTAAGCCGCTGGAGCGCGAGCCGTTAGTGCCTACAGTGCCGCCGCGCACAGTCATGGCGCGCCTCATGACTGTCCAGCCCACTGCAACGCTTTTCGTGTCGGCCACGCCTACGGGGGAGCTTCGGGTGCCCACTTTGCTGCCGAGCACTGTTGTGGCGCCGCGCTCCACGGGCCAGATTTCCGTAACTTCTACCGTGTCGGCCACCCCCACGCCGAGCCCGACACCGGCAGCATCGCCCGCGGCATCGTCAATCGACCTGTCTGTGCAAGCCACGAGTATCCCAGCGCGTTCGATCACCGCGCCGCTTACCTCTGTTCAACCGCGTCCATCGGCCATCCCCACCGCCGCACCGGTCGCCGCGCGTGCGGCGACCTCCTGGACGGTACCCAGTTCCGATCGGGCACGGATTGGCGTAGGAGCGGGCCAGCAGGGGATCGATGGTTTCGACTGGGGAGACACGCCGCCGGGTTGGTACTTGAACTGGTCTCACACGGTGCGGCCCGGAGCGTGGCCGCAGGTCCCGTACGTACGCATGGTCCATCCGAGTGGCAACAAATTGCTACCGGATCTGGACACCCTCAAACGAACTGCGGCCGCAAACCCCGGCACGCTCTGGCTGATCGGCAACGAGCCGGATATCGAATGGCAAGACAACGCCACTCCCGAGCAATATGCGCACACGTACGGCATCTTTCACGCGGCGATCAAGAAGGCTGATCCGACCGCGCGCGTCGCCATCGGAGGCGTCAGCCAGCCGACCCCGCTGCGCCTGGCCTATCTGGATCGCGCCCTGGCGGCCTACAAAGCGCAATACGGCACGGATATGCCCGTCGATGTGTGGAATATCCATGCCTTCATCCTGCGCGAAGAACGCAATTCGTGGGGTGTGGGCATTCCGCCGGGCATGAACGTCGACAAGGGCACGCTTCGTGAGATCGAAAATCATGCGGATATGACGATCTTCAAGCAGCAGATTGTCGATTTCCGACGCTGGATGGCCGAGCGAGGCCAGCGCGACAAGCCGCTGATCGTGTCTGAATACAGCATTTTGATGCCGGAGGATTATGGTTTCTCGCCAGATGTAGTCAGCAAGTTTATGAAGGAATCGTTTGACTATCTGCTCACGGCCCAAGATGCCGCGCTTGGCTATGCGGCGGACGGGAATCGGCTGGTACAGGCATTCTGCTGGTTCAGCACAGCGGATTCGGTCTACCCAACCTCAAACCTGTTTGACCCAGCGACGCGCGCAATCACACCAGTCGGCAAAGCCTTCAAGGAATATATGGCGCGGTTGAAATGAACAAGCGCCGGTTGGCGTTGGAGCGATTCGGGGATCATGCCGGCTTCAGTTGTCCAGAGGGGCAGCTTCACGGTATGATGCTACTCAGCAACCTGTGAATGCCGGTTCGGCCGCAATGGGCAATGTGGTCGATCGGGCGACGTTCAGCAAATGGAGGAGACATGCTCAAGAAGATCATTCTCATCGTCGTAGTCGCGGCCGTCGTCGTTTTCGTCGGGCTACAGCTCGTGCCCTACGGCAAGGAACACACGAACCCGCCCGTCGTTTCGGAGCCCAAATGGGACTCGGCGGAGACGCGTGCGATCGCAAAAAAGGCATGTTTCGATTGTCACAGCAACGAGACGGTGTGGCCCTGGTACACCAACATCGCGCCCGGTTCCTGGCTCATCTACAAAGACGTTGTAGAGGGGCGCGACGAGTTCAATTTCTCCAATTGGCAAGAGCAGCCCGAGAAGTACAAGAAGCTGGCAGAGGTGATCAATGAGGGCGTGATGCCGCCGCCGCAATACCTGCTCCTGCATCCTGATGCCAGGCTTTCGGCAGCCGAAAAACAGCAATTCCTGGCCGGTCTGGAGAAAAGCGTCCAATAGGCTGGTCGCCGAGATCCCTTATGGTTCGTAAAAGACCGGGCTCCGCCGACACGCCACGAACTCATCCGTGCGGCTCGACCGGGACCAGGCGGATCAGCGCGGCCTGGGGTGACGCGCCCATCCGCAACGGCAAGCTCTCGCCAACGCCGCGCGTGACGAACATCCGCGTCGATCCGCGCTGGAACCAACCTGCGGCATGGCGTCTCGGCAGATACGTGCCCTGTGTATGAATCGAGCCGAGGAGCGGCAGGCGTACCTGGCCGCCATGCGTGTGCCCCGACAGCACCAGGTCAGCCCGCTCGACCCCGGCTTCCAGCCAGATATCCGGGTTGTGAGCCAAGAGCAGCAGCGGCGCGCCGAGCGGCACATCGAGCAGGGCTTGCTGCAGATCCGGTGACCCCTGACCCAGGTCGTCCACTCCCGCGATCCAGAGATCGATCTTGCCGGCCCGCAGATGCGTCGAGGCATTCACCAGCGCTTGAACTCCCAAGGAGTGCAGTCCCGCATTCATAGCCGGAACGTCGTGGGCAGCCACCCTTGCATAGACACGCTCGTTGCGGATCACCTTGCCGACAAATGCCCACAGCGTACGCGCCGCCTCGATGACATCGGCTCGCCGCCACGGGCCAGCATCATCGGCGCGCTTGCCGAAGATGCCCCAGAGTGAGCTCTCCCAATAGTCGTGGTTACCCAAACAACTGAATCCACCCAGCCGCGGCTGCAGCTCGCCTATGAAGCTGAGCGCCGTCGCCAGTCCGGGCTGGTCGTGGATCAGGTCGCCGGTCAGCGCCACCAGATCGTACTGCGCGTCGGCCAGCGCCCGGCGCAGGCTATCGAGCTTGCGTGCCTGGATGGCGCCGCTCTCGCGCAGATGCAAATCGGACAGGTGCAGAATGGTCAGCCCCTGCGGCGGGATGCCCCGCTTGTCCACCGGCACGGTGAAGCGGTCGAGTTGCACGCGCGCCAGCTCCACAAAACGCGCGTAGCAGACGATCGCGGCTGCAGCACCGATCGAGCCAAGCAAGAGACCTTTCATCCGGGGTCGCATGCACATTTCTCCTCGTGAACACAGTTCTGCGCCCGTTATATCACGTTTCTGCGCGTGAAGCAACGGCTTCGCTATGCACGGTGTCGCGGTGGATCAAGCCGCGCGTCGATGGCGCGCAAACTGATCTGGGCTGCTATTTGACGCCTCTCCTGCTCTATGCTATCATCTGCCGTGTCTGATAGGTCGTTGAGGCCCTCCCGTGGCGTGTTTTGCCGGTGTGGAGGGCGTTTTTTTCGCCACTCACGGTTCCTTTCCTTTGGCAGGGGCAATGCATATAGGGATCGACGCGCGCCTGGTGTACTACACCCGAGCCGGCATCGGCGAGTATACCCTCCGTTTGACTCAGGCGTTGGCTAACACATTCAGCGAGCATCGCTTCACTTTGCTGCGGGATCGTCGCGACAAGCAACCGCTGCTTCAGGCGCCCAATGTGGCGGGAGCGCGCACCTTTGTGCCCAGCCACTATCGGTTGGAGCAGCGCTTCCTGCCGTGGTCGGTCAATGGCCTGGGTGTTGATGTGTTCCACAGCCCGGATTTCATCCCGCCGCTGAAAGCCAAAGGCCCGCTGGTCATCACCATCCACGACCTGGCCTTCCTGATCTATCCGCAGTTCGTCACCAAGGACAGCGCCCACTATTACGGGCAGATCGACCGGGCCGTGCGCCGCGCCGATGCCATCATTGCCGTGTCCGAGAGCACGCGTCACGACCTGATCAAGATGCTCGGCGCGCCCGATGACAAAATCACCGTGATCTATGAGGCTGCCGATCCGCTGTTTCAGCCGTCAGATCGATCGGTTGCGTTACAGTCGGTCCAGGCGTTGTTTGATATCCCCGAGGGATTCATCCTGTTTGTCAGCACCATCGAGCCGCGCAAGAATGTGCCGGGCCTGCTGCGCGCCTATCGCCGGCTGCGCGACAAGTACAAACTCACGCCAGCGTTAGTCTTGGCCGGCGCGCCCGGCTGGCTCAGCGAAGAGGTTTCCAAGCTGGTCGAGGAGCTCGACCTCGAGCCACATTGCCACTTTCTCGGTCGTGTAAGCAACCACGACCTGCACCACCTCTACAACGCAGCGCTGTGTTTGGTGCATCCAGCCTTCTACGAGGGCTTTGGCCTGACGCCGCTGGAGGCGATGGCCTGTGGCACACCCGTCGTCGTGTCCAACGTCTCCAGTCTGCCGGAGGTCGTGGGCGATGCCGCGTTGCTCATCAACCCGGAGAACGATGAAGAGATCACTGTGGCGCTTTGGCGCGTTTTGACGGATGCCACGTTGCGCGCCGAACTGCGCGCGAAGGGCCTGCGCCGCGCCGGCGCCTTCTCTTGGGAACG
>JALOOE010000728.1 GCA_025454565.1 Anaerolineae bacterium | reverse complement strand
TCCAGGCCCGCGTGCGGGCCGGACGGTCGATCCGCTATCTGGTGCCGGATGAGGTGCGAGGGTATATCGCGCGGAAGGGGCTATATTCGACGGGAGACGAGAGACCGACGACGGACGACGCGTAGACGCTTCGTCCTCGCTCTTCCGTCTCCCGTCATTCGACCTGATACGGCACGTCCGTCACGACGATCCCCGGACGGCCGAGCAGCGCGAAGCGCAGCCAGGTCGCAGTCTGCGCATGCAGCAAGTTGGCCCACCAGCCTTTCGGCACGAATTGCGGCACCACAATGGTGATCGTCTCATTGGGCTGGCGCTGCTTCGAAATTTCTTCGATGTATGCCAGCAGCGGCTCGATCATCAACCGATACGGCGAATCGAGGATCACGAGTCGCGTCCCTTTGCCCCACCAGTCCCACCGCGCTTGGATACGTTCCGCCTCTTCTGGATCCAGCGACACGTGAACTGCCGTGACATCGTCGGAAAGCGCACGGGCGTAGCGCAGCGCGGCGAGAGTGCCCTGGTGCACACCGCCGACAGCCAGAATCACGCGATGGCGGATCACCACCGGCGCGCCATCACGGAATTTGGTTACCGCGAAGATCAGTGTCACGACGGTGGTGCAGAAGGCGCCGAAGCCGTTGATGAGCATCTTGATCCGCCACCTCCGCTCATAGCGCAAGGTCGAGCCGCGCTCTACCACTTCCTGGCCGATCTGAAGCTGCCCGCTCTTCCGCCAACGCCGGGCCATGCCTCCCTGTGAGAGGGTGAAACAGAGGAATACGCCGATGGCGTAGAGCGGGATCAAGGCTGTCACGCTGGCCTGGAAGGCGATGATCAACACGCAGGCGACCAACGCCAGCGCCACGATGCCGCGAGAATAAACCAGCCGGCTGCCGCGAAACGCCAGTTGGCGCGGCAAAAATCCATCTTGCCCCAAGAGCGCACTGAGACGAGGAAAGCCATTGAAGGATGTGTTGGCCGCCATGATCAGGATGACCATGGTCGCTCCGACGACAGCCAGGTAGATGGCGTTGCGCCCGTCGAACACGGTGCGCGCCAGTTGGGAGATGACCGTCTCGTGCTCCGACGGCACAGCACCCACCTGCACGGACAGAAAGGTGATACCGAGAAACAGCACGGCCAGGATGCTCGACATCCAGATCAGCGTGATGCCGGCGTTGCGGCTGCGCGGCACGCGAAAGGCCGTGATACCGTTGGAGATTGCCTCGACGCCGGTGAGGGCCGTGGTGCCGCTGGCGAAGGCGTGAAGGATCAAGAAGAGAGAAATCGCCTGGAAGGTCTCCACGTCCAGGTGCGGCGGGTCGCTGACAACGCCGAGCGTGCCCAGCGCGTATTTCACCAACCCGATGCCGACTGTCAGCGACATCATCACCAGGAAGAAATAGCTGGGGATGGCGAATGCTGAACCAGACTCGCGGACGCCGCGCAGATTCACCACCATCATGAAGAGCACTAAGCCCACCGCGATTTCGACTCGGTAATCATACATCGCCGGAAATGCTGAGGTCACCTGGGCCACGCCGGCCGAGATGGAGACGGCCACCGTGAGGATGTAATCGGTCAGCAGAGACGCGCCGGCGACCTGCGCCGGCAACTCGCCCAGGTTGTCGCGCGCCACGATGTACGCCCCGCCGCCACCCGGATAGGCGTGGATGATCTGTTCGTAAGATACCGTGACGATGGCGAGCAGGATGACGATTGCGATCGCGATCGGATAGGCGTAGATGAAAGCCGCCGCTCCGGCCCCGGCCAGGATGAAAAGGATTTCTTGCGTGGCGTAGGCGGTCGATGAAAGCGCATCAGAGGCGAAGACGGCCAATCCGACGAACTTGCCGATCGACTCGTGTTCCGAGTCGGCGGTCTGTAGCGGCCGCCCGATCAGCCACGTGCGCCAGGAGCGGGGCGGCTGATAGTCCGCAGTGCGTCGCTGGATGCCGGCGCTGTCGCCATCATCAAGGATGGGTCTGTTGGTGGGGTCGGTGTTGTCGGGCAATCAGCGGCTCCACTGGTGGCCAGATTTTACTTTGCGCGTCAGACAAGACGGCATTATACCTTGTTCGGACAAAGCGTCAAAGTCATCTGCTTCAAAAACCTCATGCTGATTTTGACGGGCGCAGCAAACAGGAGTATGATCGCTCTGTTGTTCTCGTAGACGGCAGCCATCATTCATTGGGGCATTGGGCGCGCGCCTTGTGTCCCTTTTTTGTTGGCTGTCGTGCGGGGTTCAGAGGATCAAATGACATCCGTAGATTCAGAGGATACGACCGCGGTTTTGTACCGCACGGCGGAATACCAACCGCCACGCTCGGTCAGGACGTGGCTGATCGGCCGGCCGCTCTCCACCGCAGACGCGCCGCACCAGGCGATCCGCAAGATCGTCGGCCTGGCTGTTTTCTCATCCGACGCCATGTCGTCGGTGGCCTATGCCACGCAGGAAATGTTCGTCGTGTTGGCCGCGGCTGGCGCCATGGCGTACGGCATTTCTATCCCGATCTCGCTGGCGATCGTCGGGCTGCTTATCATCCTGACCATCTCCTATGAGCAGACGATCCACGCCTATCCGAGCGGGGGCGGCGCTTACATCGTATCGCGCGATAATTTGGGCGAGTTGCCGGCGCAAACGGCCGCGGCAGCGTTGCTCACCGATTACATCCTGACTGTCGCTGTCTCGATTTCAGCCGGCGTGGCGCAGATCACCTCCGCGATTCCGACGTTGTACCCCTATCGTGTCGAGATCGCAGTGGTGCTGGTGGCCTTTGTCATGCTGGTGAACCTGCGCGGCGTGAAGGAATCGGGCGCAATTTTTGCGCTGCCAACTTACTTCTTCATCGGTATGATGTTTTTTACCGTGGCCGTCGGCATCCTGCGCTATCTGACGGGCGGGTTGGGCGTCGTCGTCGATCCGCCGCCGACCGAGATGCTGCACGGCGCGCAGGCTGTTACAATGTTCCTCGTGCTGCGCGCCTTTGCCAGCGGCACCACGGCTCTCACCGGTGTGGAGGCGATTTCCAACGGCATCCCGGCGTTCCGAGTGCCGCGCAGCCGCAATGCCGGGATCACGCTGATCGCGATGTCGGTCATTCTGGGCACGCTGCTGGTCGGTATCACCTTCCTATCCGTTCAGATTGGCGCCGTGCCATCGGAGGAAGAGACGGTCATTTCGCAGCTCGCGCGTACGATTTACGATGGTCGAGGCATCCTGTACCTGGCGACGATGGCGGCGACGACGGTGATCTTGATCATGGCCGCGAATACCGCGTTTGCCGATTTCCCGCGGCTCAGCGCGCTGGCGGCGAAGGATGGATTCCTGCCGCGACAACTGACCTATCGCGGCAGCCGGCTGGTCTTCTCGCGCGGCATCGTCGCCCTGGCGCTGATCGCTTCGCTGTTGATCGTCGCCTTCCAGGCCAGCGTGACCGCCCTGATCCCGCTCTACGCCATCGGCGTGTTCCTGTCGTTCACTCTTTCGCAGGCGGGCATGGCGCGGCGCTGGCGGAAAAGCGGTCAGCTCTTGCCGGACCAGGAGGTGCTGGAACCCGGCTCCACGCTGCGGCATGACCCGAAGTGGCGAACCAAGATGGCCATCAACGCATTCGGCGCGTTCTGCACCGCGGTCGTGATGCTGGTGTTTGCCACGACCAAGTTCACCGACGGCGCGTGGGTCGTGTTGATCCTGATTCCGGCGCTGGTATACATCTTCTCGGCGATCCACAGACACTACCGCCAGTTGGCGGCGAGCCTGTCATTGGATGACTACGGCGTGCCCCCGCGCACGATCCGCCACCGGGTGATTCTGCCGGTCGGCGGCGTCCATCGCGGCTCGCTGGCGGCGTTGTCCTATGCGCGCACCCT
>JALOOE010000146.1 GCA_025454565.1 Anaerolineae bacterium | reverse complement strand
GCGGCGCGCTTCTTTCTCAGCCTCTTCGGACATGCCGGCCGCTGCGATGCGGCGCTCGAACTCCTGGATCTCGGCCTCTTGCTCGTCCGATTCGCCCAAGTCCTTTTGGATGGCCTTGAGCTGCTCGCGCAGGAAATACTCGCGCTGCATCTTGGTCATCTCGTCCTGGGCCTGCGTCTGGATCTTCTTGCCGAGCTCCAGAACTTCCAGCTCTTTAGTCAGAAGCGAGTTGAGCCGGACCAGTTTCTCCCGGACCTCGTCGATCTCCAGGATCTCCTGGGCCTGAGCGGGTTCCATGCGGATGCTGGCGGCCACCAGGTAGGCCAACTGGCGCGCGCTCGTCGCGTTGATCGCGGCGGTTTCCAGCTCTTCCGGCATGTGCGGCACCAGACCCACCAGCCGGCGGAAGAGCTCCTGCGTGGTACGCATCAGCGCCTCTTGCTCCAGAGACGACGCTTCATCGTCGGGCACCACCGAGATGTTGGCGCGCAGATAGGGGTCTTGCTGGAAGACACTGTCGATGCGAATGCGCTCCAGGCCCTGCACGATCAGGCGGATGGTGCCGTCGGGCGCGCGCAACATGCGATGCACCAGCGCCGCGGTGCCCACCTGAAAGATTTGATCGGGAGTCGGTTCTTCCACTTCGGCATCGCGCGAGGCGAACAGCCCGATGATGCGATGGCCGTCTTTGTCCGCCAGCGCGTCATCGACCAGGCGGATCGACCGCTCCTGACCGATGGTCAGGGGCAGCCACATCATGGGATAGACGACCACCCCACGCAGCGGCAAGATGGGCAACTCGTGCGGGATCGCGAGCTCTTGTTGTTCGTTATCTGCCATGTATGAAAAATCCTTCTGAGTGGCGACCATCAGGTCGTCGCGTCATCCCCAACGCGGATCGGTACCCGGCGCGTCCGCGCTTTGCGCAGCGTGATCGTCAGGAAGCCGTCCTGGTAGACGGCGGTCTGGCCGGTCGATTCCAGCGCCCAGGGCAGTGACACCTGAGCGCGAAACTTGCCGTAGCGGATTTCCATCTGCTGGTACGCCAGCTTGGCGGCCGATTCGCGCCGTTCGCCGACCACTTCCAGAATCCGCCCGGTCAATGAAACATGATAGTCTCCAGCCTCCAGCCCGGCGATCTCGATGATCACCACTGCGCTGTCATCGGTCTCATACACATCGGTCGGTGGCTGCCAATAGGCCTCGGGTGGCAACCCCCACCGCATGTTGGATAGAGAGTCTCGGTTCACCGCTGGTTCCTCCAAGGCGCATCCAAAAAACGGGTTACATCATTCTAGCACAGATAGCAGGGCCGCCCAAAGCGGAGCGGCCGCGAGTCTGGCGAACGTTGTTGATTCCTCCTTCTACACCTTCCGTGTTAGATCGGCGTTGGCCCCGCGTTAGCGTTGTGTTAACGGGCGGCGTCGAACCTTTGCGCGTTCAAGCCACGACAAGTATAATCGCGATATGCACGATTACTCCTCTTCCACACGACTCGGTGATCTGACTATCGATGAATTCCTGGCTGCCGTTGCGGCCGGCACCCCGGCGCCCGGCGGCGGATCGGTGGCGGCGTTGGCGGGCGCGCTGGGCGCGGCCCTGGCGGCGATGGTCGCCGGGCTGACGGTCGGACGGGAGCGCTACGCGGCCCACGACGCCGAAATGCGCAGCCTGCTGGCGCAAGCCGATGCGCTGCGCCAGGAGCTCGTCGCGCTGCTGGACGCCGACACCGCCGCGTATACCGCGGTGATGGTCGCCTACAAGCTGCCGAAGGACACCGAGGCGCAGCGAGCCGGACGCGCGGCGACAATCCAGGCCGCATTGCGCGGGGCAGCCGAAACGCCGCTGGCTGCGGCGGCTGCGTGCGCCGAGGTGCTGCGGTTGACGGCCCGAGCTGCGGCGCACGGCAATCGCAACGCAGCGAGCGATGCGGCCGTCAGCGCGCTGATGGCCCACGCCGGACTGATAGGCGCCGTGCGTAACGTGCGCATCAACATCAAGAGCATCGACGACGAGGCGTTTTGCCGGGCGGCCGAGACGCGCGTCGCCGATCTGCTTCGAGCGGGCGAGCAGGCGTTGTCCGAAGCGCTCGCGGCCGCCGACGCGCGAGGGTAACCGTGTGATACCACGACTGCGAGGCCGCGGCGCTGCGGTCGCCGCCCTCATCGGCTATGGGCTGCTGACACTGGTCATGACCTACCCGCTGATCAGGCGTTTCACCAGCGCCATCCCCGGCGATGGGTTCGACGGCTGGCAGAACTACTGGAACCTGTGGTGGGTGCGCCAGGCGCTGTTGGTGGAACATGCCCACCCCTGGTTCACCGACATGCTCTACGCCCCGGTCGGCGTAAGCCTCCTCTTCCACACCCTCAATCTCTTCAACGGTCTGATCGCTCTGCCGATACAACTTGCGTGGGGCTTGTTCCCGGCCTATAACTCCGTGGTGCTCTTCAGCTTCGCGATGAGCGGGCTGGGCGCCTACCTGCTGGCGCGCTATGTGCTCGGCCCACGCGCCAGCCGCCTGGCTGCCTTCGCAGCAGGCATCATCTTCACCTTTTCGCCGTTCCACATCGCGCACCTGCTGGGCCACATGCAGGTCATCAGCATGGAGTGGATGCCGTTTTTCGCGCTGTATCTGCTGAGGGCGGTGGAGGGCGAGCGGGCGAATCAGCGAATCGGCGAATCGGCGAATCAGCAAATCGACGAATCAGCGAATCGGCGAATCAGCGAAACGGCGAATCAGCAAATCGACGAATCAGCGAATCACGCTTCACGTTTCACGTTTCACGCATCACGTTTCACGCATCACGTTTCACGTTTCACGCATCACGTTTCACGCACGACGCGCCACAACCTTCTCCTTGCGATCCTCTTTCTCGTCCTGGTCGCCCTGTGCGACTGGTACTACGTGCTCTACTGCATGATTTTCACGGCTGTGCTGTTCGTCTGGATCGCGGTCGGCGCGTGGCGAAAACGCCAATCGTCAACCGTCAACCGTCTCCTCCGCAGCGCGCTCGTGCTGGCTGCCATCTGGCTTGTCTGGTCAGTCCTGCTCACCCCGGTGCTCGCGCCGATGATTCGGGAGGCGCGCTCTTCCAGCTTCATGGTGCCGGACCCGGAGGACAGTCGCCGCTACGCCGCAGATCTGGTCGGCTTCATCGTGCCGCAGCAGTTTCACCCGTTATGGGGTCGCCTCGTCGCCGCTCGAAGCCAGTCGGTCTTTCGCGCCACGGTGTCGGAGTACCAGGTGTTCGCCGGTTTCACGGTATTGGCATTGGCGCTGATCGGCATTTGGAGCTCCGCCCGGCGTGCGCCTGGATCGCGCCCGGCTTCGGCCGCGCCGCACGCCTCCTTCCAGCGCCTCTGGCCCTGGGTCGCGCTCGTGTTCTTCGTGTTGGCGCTCGGCCCGGTGCTGCACATCGCCGGACAAACCGCGCTGCTGCCCGGCGGGCGCGAGATCCCGCTGCCCTATGCGGCGCTGGTGCGCGTGGTGCCGTTCATGAACATCAGCCGCTCGGTGAGCCGCTACGACGCGATGGTGATGCTGGCGCTCGCCGTCCTCGCCGCGCTGGGGCTGAACTGGCTGATCGCCCGCTTTCGCCGCGGGCGGTGGATCGCCGTCGCCGCCACGGCGCTGATCGCCTTCGAGTTCCTGCCCATCCCCTACCCGCTCAGCGTCTCCGACGCGCCCGCCTGGTATGCCACGCTGGCGCAAGACAGCCGACCCGGCAGCGTGCTCAATCTGCCGATGAACTGGGATCGCCCTAACTACCTGCTGCACCAGACCGTTCACGGGAAGCCGCTCGTCGCCGGCTACATCAGCCGGGATGACCCGCGCACGCTGGCCGAACTGGCGCCGGTGTTCCAGCATTTCCGCCACCTGAGTCCCGACATCATCGCGCTCGATCTGGCCAGCCAGGGGCGACAGGTGTTGCACGACCTGAGCGTGCGTTGGGTCGTGCTCGACCGCTATCAGATGCCCGCATCGCCGGGCAACATCACCCGCGAATACACGGTAGCGACGACCGCGCAGATCTTCGGCGATCAGCCGCCCGCCTACCAGGATGAGCGGATCGTCGCCTATGAGGTGCTGCCGCCCCAACAGAGCGCGCCATTCCTGATTCTCGGACAAGGCTGGACGCCGTTCGATGCCGAGCGCCACAGCCGCGCCTTCGAGGATGCAGCCGAGGTGATCGTGCGCGCGCCCGAAACCGGCGCCGGTGTATTGCGCGTCACCCTCGCGCCGGGCAGCGCGCCCCTGGCCGCCGACAGGTCCGGCGAGCAGTTCACGTTCCCGCTCGCCCTGCGCGCGGGAGACAATGCGGTCGCGCTGCGCAGCCGGCAGCCCGGCCAGCGCGTGGAAGTCACTCGCCTCGAACTCGAGGCCTCCAACTGATCGACCACCCCTCCATCGAGCACCGTCGCTCGCCCAGACAGGAGGTCCGCATGGCAAAGAATCAAGCTCCGGGCACGCACACCACCATCGAACCAAAGGATGTCCTCGCCGTCCTCGGCCAACACATGCTGGCCGACGGCGAGCATCTCGTCGTCGATCTGCGCAGATCGCACGGCCCGTACATTCGCGACGAGGCGACAGGTCGCGAATACCTCGACTTCTACTCGTACTTCGCCAGCCAGCCGGTCGGCCACAATCACCCGAAGCTGCGCACGCCGGCGTTCTTGAAGCGCATCTGCCAGGTCGCGCCCTACAAACCGGCCAACTCGGATGTCTACACGACCTACATGGCCGAGTTCGTCGAGACATTTGCGCGGGTTGCCAGGCCGGTGGAGATGCCCTACCTGTTCTTCGTCGATGGCGGTGCGTTGGCGGTCGAAAACGCGCTGAAAGCCGCTTTCGATTGGAAGGTGCGCAAGAATCTGGCCGCCGGACGAGGCGAGCAAGGCAGCCAGATCATCCACTTCCAGGAGGCGTTCCACGGTCGAACCGGCTACACCCTCTCGCTGACCAACACGGCCGACCCGCGCAAGCACATGTACTACCCCAAATTCGATTGGCCGCGCGTGATCAACCCCAAGCTCCGCTTCCCCATCACCGACGAGACGCTCGCCGAAACCATCGCCGCCGAGCGTCAAGCCGTCGAGCAGATCAAGGACGCCGTGCGTACCGACCCGGACGACATCGCGGCGGTGATCATCGAGCCGATCCAAGGCGAAGGCGGCGACAATCATTTCCGCCCGGAGTTCTTCAGAGAGCTGCGCGGGCTGGCCGACGAAAACGAGTTTCTCTTCATCGTGGACGAGGTGCAGACCGGCGTGGGCACCACAGGCAAGATGTGGGGCGTGGAGCACATGGGCGTGGCCCCGGACATCATCGCGTTCGGCAAGAAGGCGCAGATCTGCGGCATCATCGCCGGCCCGCGCCTCGATGAAGTCCCCGACAACGTCTTCCACGTCTCCAGCCGCATCAACTCAACCTGGGGCGGCAACCTGGTCGACATGGTGCGCAGCCAACGCTATCTGGAGATCATCGAGGAGGATGGCCTGGTGGAAAACGCGGCGAAGATGGGCCAACTCTTGCTGGATGGCATGATACAGATCGCCGCGCAATCCGACCTGATCGAGAATGTGCGCGGGCGCGGCATGTTCCTGGCGTTCGATCTGCCCGATCCGCGCGCGCGCGATCTCTTCCGTGGCCTGTTGTGGGAAAACGGGCTGATCGCCCTCAAGTCGGGCACGCGCTCGATCCGCTTCCGTCCGATGCTTGACCTGAGTTCGGAGACGATTGAGGAGGCGCTGGCAGTGGTGGCGGATACGTTGTACGACGCGCGTGCAGACGGGGGACAGTTGTGAGCGGGAGAAGGGGAGTGGGGGAGCGATTCTCCCTTCCCCCATTCTCCGGCTCAAGTCGTGCGTCGCGCCTTCATCTCAGAGCGATACGCGTCGTAAAGGGTCAATAGATTGGCCTGATGCAGCTTTTGCACCAGACCTCCGAGGGGGATGCGGGATAGACCGCACTCTTCGATAGTGATGTCGAGGATGCCGGTACGCGGCACCCCGCGCGCGATGCGCTCGCGCACCAGGCGGTCGATGGTCTTCAGGTAGTTGATGCCCGCCGCCAGGGTATCCTCGATCTCGCCGCGCAGCAACACCTCGCCATGCCCCTGCACCAGGTTCTCCAGATTCTTCTGCTTGATGAGGGTCAGCGACTGGATCATATCGTCGAGGTCGCCGCCCACGACATAGGGCACGGGCATCACGGTGTCGCTGGCAACCATCAGCCGATCCTCGACCGCATGCACGGAAGCGTCTTGCCGCCGATCCGCAACGTCATCGCGTCGTTGAACAACAGCTCCGGGTAGCGGATCTTCACCTCGGCGAGCCGTGGCGTCTGCTGCTTGGCCGCAGCCAACGCCTCCTCGGCATGCCGCTCCATCAGTCGGCGACACTGGTAGTGCGCGATCACCTCGGCTTCGGGGAACAGGTAGGTGCCGTAGATATGATCGGCGTGCGAGTGCGTGTTGATGACATAGAGCGCTTTCGTGCGACGCTGGTTGAGAAACTCCCGAATGAAGCGCGTCTCTTGCGGAAATGGCAACGTATCCACGACGATGGCGCCTTCACTCGTGAAGATGACGGTAGCCGTCACCTCGGCGTAGACACCGCTCGTGAACACATAGATTCCATCTGAAATGCGATCGCGCTTGAACGGCACAGCCGCCTCCTCCTTTCCCGCCGCCTCCGACAGCAGCAGGGTCACCCACGCCCTCGCCGGGCACTGCGCCAAGCATAGCACACGCCGAAAGCCGCTGTCAAGGGTTTTCCGCTTTTACGCGCTTATTCGCACATCACGACGCGCACAACGCGTACGTCGGGCTCCACCCATACGCCGCCATCCACCTCATCGCCGTTGCGCCGCCGATCCACGACGAACGCGCCGCCTGCATCGAAGTGGCCCTCCTCCACGCTGACGTAATGCGCCTGCCGCACCAGGAGATGATCGCGGGACACTGTGGCATCGAGCGCCTGCCTGGGCGGCAGCACCGGGCGCAGGAGCAAGCGATAGCCGCCGCCGACCGCGAAGAACTCGTTTTGGCTCACCTGGAACACCAGACCGCGACCGCATTCGCCGTCCGGCTGGGCGGGCTGGCTCGCCGGCCTATGGCGCCAATCCTTCGGCGACCAGTCACGCGGCGCGGCGCCGAACACGGCCATCCCCAGCCAACCCTCCAATTCGAGGCGTTGCGCGCCCAGGTTCTCCTCCTGGATGATCGCGTGCACCCGGCCCGTGCCCAGATAGCGCAACAAGAGAAGAACAGCTTGCCATCGACGGCAAAGATGCGCGTGATGTCGGTTTGCATGTCTCAACTCTCGTGGGCGTGCGGGTGATTGTGGGCATGATCGTGAGTGTGTTGTGCCAGACGCCCCTGCAAGCTGGCGCGCGCCGACTCGAAGACGCCACGAATGGCTGCCTGGCGCTCGGGGTTGGCAGGGATCGAGAGCGTATCGAGCCACGTGAGCCCACCGTCGATCAGGGTCAGCATGTAGGTCGCATCTGAGGGGCTGAAGAGCGCTTCGTCGCCGCAGCGGACGTAGACCGGCGAGGTGTGGCCGGCGACGTGAATCGGCCAGCCGTGCCAGACCTTGTGATGGCTGACGCAGCGCGCCGCCACCCACGCGCTGCCCGGCAGATGCACCTGCGCCTGAAGTCGCGTCTCCGCCGCGCCGGGGATGGCAGCCTGCCGCGCCACGATCTGCCCGTTGGCGACGATCTGGATCTCATCGAA
>JALOOE010000145.1 GCA_025454565.1 Anaerolineae bacterium | reverse complement strand
GCCATCATCCACAAGGTCTTGAGCGGCGGCTACGCCCAGTCACGCGTGTCGGATGTGCGCGGGCCGAAGGTCGTCCAGGGCGACTTCAAGCCCGGCTTCAAGGCGCGCTTCCACTTCAAAGATCTGAACAACATCCTGAAGACAGGCAATGATTATGGCGTGCCGCTGCCGGTCACCAGTCTGGTGCACGAGCTGTTTGCGGCGCTGCTCGCCGGCGGCAAGGGCGAACTGGATCACACGGCCGTCATCACGGTGCTGGAAAGCCTGGCAGGCGCCGAAGCAAGAACGAGACAGTAGAACGGAGAGAATGTCGATCTCCCGGAACAAGGAGGCATCATGAAGATCGGTTGTTGTATCGAGGCGACTGCGACGGAGCGCATCGAGTATCTGGCGCAGGTTGGCTACGATTATGTCGAGCTATTTCTGGCGCCACTCGCCGCGCTGCCCGAAGACGAGTTCCTCGCCATCGTCGAGCGGCTCAGCCAGACGGGCATCCCCTGCGAGGCGTGCTGTATCTTCTACCCGCGCACCGTCCGGCTCACCGGTCCCGATGTGGACTGGGCGCAGGTCGAGGATTACGACCGCCGCGCCATTGCGCGCGCCGCGCAACTGGGCGCCAAAGTGATCGTCTTCGGCAGTTCGGGCGCGAAGAATGTGCCGGAGGGCTTCCCCTACGATCGTGCCTGGGAGCAGATCGTCCAGTCCATGCGGATCGCCGCGCCCATCGCCGCCGAGCACGGCATCACCATCGTCATCGAGCCGCTGAACCAGAAGGAAGCCAACATCGTGCTCAACGGCGCCGAGGGACTGAAGCTGGCGCGCGAGATCGACCGGCCGAGTGTCCAGCTCTTGATCGATTATTACCACATGGCCCTCGAAAACGAATCGCCCGACATCCTCTTAGAGGCACGCGACGCGATCCGGCACACGCACATCTCGACCGTGCCGGCGCGCACCTATCCCATCAGCGCTGACCCGGCCTTTCTGCCCTTCTTCGCCAACCTCAAGGCCATCGGCTACCAGGGGCGGATGAGCGTGGAAGCCAAGACTGACAACTTCCAGGCGGACGCCGCGGACGCGCTGCGCGTGCTCAAGCAACTCGGCAAGTAGAGCAATCCTGGGCGCATTCTCTGTGGCAGGTGAGATATGGAACCGGGGGGCAAGCCGACCGTTGCCTTCTTCGCTGCGCCATTGGACGCGGGCCTCTATTACCAGAAATGGCAGATTTGGGCCGGTGCAGCGCGGGCGGCGCGCAGCAGGGGTGCCCACCTGCTCTATCTCGCGGGAGGCGAAGCGCAGGGCGGCCCGCGGGCCGTTCTATACGACCTGGTGGATGCCGGCACGGTGCAAGGCATCCTCTCGTGGAACGGTGTCGTCACACCCTGGCCGGCTGATTGTGCCCAGGCTTTTCTGCTACGCTACCGGCCCTTGCCGATCGTCAACATCGGGTTCCCGGTTCCAGGCGTCCCCAGTGTGGTTTTCAATCAGTCAGGCGGGGTGTCCGCGGCAGTCGCGCATCTCGCTGACGCACACACGCGCCAGCGCATCGTCTTTCTGACCCCGATGCCGCTACATCCCGGGGTGGCGGCTGGCTTTGAGGGATATGTGCAGGCGCTCTCCGAACGCGGCATCTTCAGCACCGACTTGGTGGTACAGGCGATGCCGGGAAGCGCGCTGACCGCTTTGGAGGCGCAAGGACTACAACCAGGCCGCGACTACGAGGCGCTCATCTGCCCGCTCGACAGCCTGGCGATGCAGGCCATTGTCGAGCTCCAAGGGCGCGGGGTGCGCGTGCCTGAAGATGTCGCCGTGATCGGGGTGCATGACGGGCAAGAAGCGCGGCTTGTGACGCCATCACTCACGACGGTGCAACTTCCGTGGGAACAAGCCGGGGCGCGAGCGATGGAGACATTGCTCGATCTGCTCACGGGAAATCCGGTCCCGCCGAGCGTGCTGCTGACCACTCCGCTTGTGGTACGCAGATCGTGTGGGTGTCTGGATACCCGCACCCAGCGGGCGGCGCTGATCGGACCAGTAGCTCCGGACGATGTCAGCGAAGTCGGTGGTGCTCTCCAAGTGACGGAGCGCCACCAAATGGCGCCGGATTGGGTGCTGCCCGCCGATATTCAGTCAGGCGCCATCGCAGATATGGAAGCCGCAGTGGGTCGTGCCGCGGCTGATGCAACTCCCCGATGGGCGGAAGCTTTGCTTGGCGGCTTTCTCACCGATCTTCACAGCCCGGCGCTCACCCAGCCGAACCCACGTCTGCCAAGTACCCTGGTCATTTTGGAAGAGCAACTCCGACTGACTGCCAGGGCCAGCGGGAGCTTGGCCCGCTGGCACGATGTCATCTCTGCTTTGCGCCACAGGATCTTGCCCCCCCTTTCCCGCTGGGCATTACAGAAGGGCTCCACGGCCGTGCTCACCGCGGCCGAGGGTATCTTCCAACAGGCGCGTCTGGCGGTAGCCCAAGCGGTCACGCGACAGGAGGCATGGCGCGCCTGGGAGGCGATGGGGCGCGCGCAGGGCTTGCAGGAACTCGAATCAGCGCTCCATGTGGTTTCGACAGAGGCCGAGATGCTGGATGTGCTGGCCGCGTTCCTGCCCCGTCTGGAGATTCGGCGCTGCTACATCGGCCTCTATATCGAGCCAGCGCAGCCGGCCGCAGGTCTACGACTGGTGTTTCGCTTCGAAGGGGGCCAGCGCATCGCCCTGGCGCCCGCTGGCTTGCCGCTTCCATCCCGGCGCTTGCTGCCGACCGATGCGCTTCAGGCGGCCGAGGAGGACACAGCCCAAGCCGACCTGGTCGTGGCGCCACTGCACTTCGGAGAGCAGCAGATTGGGGTCCTGATCTGCGGGGCAGACCCCGCGCAGGGTCTAGGAGTCGGCACAGCCTTCGAGACGTTGCGCAGTCAACTCTCCAGCGCCCTGACCGGGGTGCGCCTGCGCCGAGAGTTGGAGGAAGCTCGGCGGCAAGCCGACGAGGCGAATCAGCTCAAGAGTCGTTTTCTGGCGATGGTGAGCCATGAGCTGCGTACGCCGCTCGCGCAGATCGTCGGCCTGACGGAGTTGGCGAGTCTGGAAGCTGCGCGCTTGAACCGCTCGCCTGATGTGCTGGCGGAGACGCTGCTGGCTCATCATTCGCAGATTCACGTCAGCGCCCAGCATCTCGACCGGCTGATCTGCGACGTGCTGGACCTGGCGCGCCAGCAAGTAGGGCAGCTCCGCTTGGACATGCGGCCGCTCAATCTTCGCGAACTCCTGGCCGAGATAGCCCGTTTAGGCGAGCACATGGCCGCCGAGCGGCAACTCGCCTGGCGAAGCGAGTTACCGCAAGAGTCACTGCCCGTGGTCGGCGATCGGGCCCGTCTGCAGCAGGTGCTTCTCAACCTGCTGGCGAATGCGGTGAAGTTTACGCCGCGAGGAGAGGTTGCGCTACTAGCCATGCAACAGGATGGCTGGGCCACGATTGAGGTGAGTGACACCGGCATCGGAGTACCGCCCGCGGACCAGGCCGCCATCTTCAACGAGTTCTACCGGGCGCCAAGCGTGATCGCACGCGGCTTCGGCGGTCTGGGGTTAGGGTTGGCGGTCACGCGACGGCTCGTCGAGTTACACGGTGGCAGGATCGGCATGCGGTCATCCGGGATGGAAGGCCAGGGATCGGTCTTCTACTTCACGCTCCCGATCGTACCGTCGTCACAAACCGCGGCAGACAGGCCCGTTGTGGCCGACAGACCATCCGCCGGACCGGTGTTGATCATCAACGCACATCTGGACGACGACAGCGCGCTGCAGCAGCGCTTGATCAGCGATGGCTTTGAGGTCGCGGTTGCCCAGTGGCAACCAGGTGAGGACCTATGGCCGTTGATGCTGCAGCGCGCGCCGGGCGCCGTAATTATCGAGTGTGCGCCGGAGGCTGAATGGGGATGGGAAACACTGCGGGCATTGAAAGAACACCAGCTCACCCGCGATGTCCCGGTGATCTTCTATACACTGATCGAGCAGTGTAACTGCGGTGACGTCCTCACTTTCGACGTGCTGACCAAACCGGTCGGTATGGCACAACTGGAACCGCTGCTGACCCGGTTGGGGCTGGGCAAAGATGCGCCGCCAGCTTCGCCCGTCATCCTCATCGTGGATGATGATGCAGAGATGATTCGCGTCCACGAGTTGCTGGTGCGTGAGCGACTACCGGAATGCACCGTGCTGACGGCAACGGGCGGCCGGGCGGCGCTGGCAATCTTGCGAAACCAATCGCCTGACCTTATGCTCCTCGACTTGATGATGCCCGAGGTGGACGGCTTCGATGTGTTAGCTGGGCTGCGCGCAGACCCACACACTCGGCACGTGCCGGTCGTCGTGTTGACCGGGCAGGCGCTCTCCGAGCTTGACATGGAACGCTTGGCGCGCGGTGTGACGGTGGTCTTGAGCAAGGGCGTGTTGACCACGCAAGAGACCATTACTCGCATCAGTGATATCTTAGCCCACGCGCCGCGGCTCGGCACGGAGGGCCAGCGACAAGTGCGCCGAGCGATAGCCTACATCCATGCCCACTACGCTGAACCGATCTCACGCCGCGGTATCGCGAGGCATCTCGGACTGCACATGGATTCCTTGAGCCGCTATTTCCGTGAGGAGATGGGCGTCAGCATCGTGGCCTTCTTGAACCGATATCGGCTGGTACAGGCATGCAAGCTGCTAGAGAATACGCATCAGAGCATCACTGAAATCGCTGGTGAAGTGGGATTCGAAAGTCACTCCTACTTCACGCGCACATTCTTGCGTGATATCGGGGTGACACCGACCGAATATCGGCAAGGGCAAAGGCGCGCGGGGCATTGAGCGTCGTTACGGCGCAATGTTTACAGGAAACCGCCAGAATCGTGCAAGACACGCCGGAGAAACGGCTGTAGGATAGCTCCAGAAGTGTGAATTCGCTTGGGGGTATGCCTATGCCGGCTTCAAGGCCGAATGTTCTGCTGATCCATTCCGACCAACATCGCTACGACTGCGTCGGGGCGCACGGTCATCCCATGCTGATGACCCCGAACTTGGATCGCCTGGCCGCCGAAGGAGCGGACTTCAGCCATGCTTTTTGCCCTAGCCCGATCTGCTCTCCGGAGCGCGCGTCACTGCTGACCGGACAATGGCCTGTTCAACACGGACTGCTTTTCACGGAAATTGCCGAGGCCTACCGACCCATGCGGTCCGACTTGCCGACCTTCAGCGCTTTGCTGCGTGAGGCCGGCTACTACCTGGGCTACGTGGGCAAGTGGCATGTGGACGAGGTACTGACGCCACAGGATTATGGCTTCCACGACTACGTGCCGGAACGGGAGTATGCGCTTTGGCGGAGTAGACAAGGGCTGCCACCGCTGCCGAATCGAAATGACTGGTTTGGCGAGACTGACGCAGGAATCACGCCAGGCCAGTCGCGGCTAGCGTGGGGCGCATCAGAGACGCTTCGCTTACTACGCCGGACTGCCAATGAGCGCCAACCATTCTTCATCCGCTGGGATCCGAGCGAGCCGCACCTGCCCAACCGGGTGCCCGAGCCTTTTGCCGGGCTGTATCCGCCAGGGAGTATCGCGCCCTGGCCGAGCTTCGGAGACTCGCTGTCACGCAAGCCGGCAATACAACGGCGCCAACTGGCGAACTGGGGAATAGAGAACTGGTCTTGGGAGGACTGGGCGCCGATCGTGAGCCGATATCTGGGTGAGATCAGCCTGCTTGACAGCCAGATCGGCCGGCTACTCGCCGCGCTAGACGAGTTGGGTTTGGCGAACGACACGCTTGTGATCTATTCTACCGATCATGGAGACATGTGTGGAGCACACGGCATGATGGACAAACACTACGTGATGTACGACGATGTGGTGCGCGTGCCGTTGATCATGCGTTGGAAGGGCGTGATCCCGCCCGGTCAGCGACCCGACGCGTTCGTAAGCTCCGCGATCGATCTGGCGTCGACCTTCTGTGAGGTAGCCGGATTGGCTGCGCCGGCTTCGTTCAAAGGCGAGAGCCTGCTGCCGCTCGCCACAGGCCAGCGCCGGCGCAACGGACGCCAAGATATCTATGCCAGCTACCATGGCAACCAATTCGGTCTTTACAGCCAGCGCATGGTGCGCAACCAGCGCTGGAAGTACATCTGGAACCCGACCGCCGAAGATGAACTCTATGACCTATCCGCTGACCCGGCCGAGTTGCGCAACCGGGTGGCCGACATCTCATGCTCCAGGGAACTAGCCAGGTTGCGAAGCAGAATGGTAGCCTGGCTGGAACACTCACGCGATCCGCTATTGAATGAATGGACACGTCGCCAACTTCTCGGTCCGGCGGAACGAACAGTACGACCGAGGCGGGATTTGCGCTTGAGATCTGAGCCGGTGACATTGCGACGACG
>JALOOE010000144.1 GCA_025454565.1 Anaerolineae bacterium | reverse complement strand
GCAACACGATCAATACGGCGGCGATCCCGCCGCGCTTGCCGCGATGTCGATCGGCACCGCGAAGCCGATCCCAATGAACACGCTCTGTTCGGTCGGATTCGCCAGCGCCGTCACGATGCCGACGACTTCGCCCGCGCGATTGAGCAGCGGGCCCCCGGAGTTGCCGGGGTTGACCGCGGCGTCGAACTGGATCAAGCCCTCGACCGGAGCGGAGGTGCTCGGCAGCTTGAAGTTACGGTTCAGCCCGGAAATCACGCCGGATGTCAGCGTGTGCCGTAGCCCGAACGGATTGCCGACGACGATCGCCTCGTCGCCGACCTGCAGGCTCGCCGGGCTGCCCAAAATCGCCGGAATCATGACGGTTGGGGGCGAGGATACCTTGATGACCGCGATGTCCTTGTCGCCCAGCGTCCCGGCCAGGGTGGCTTTCGCCTTGCTGCCGTCGGCGAAGATCACTTCGATCTCGGTCGCATCGCGGACGACGTGCAGGTTGGTGAGGATATTGCCGGTTTCATCGAGGATGACGCCGGAGCCGCTGCCGTCCTCCTCCTTGCCATCCTTTTCCGTGTGTACGCGTATCATCACGACCGAAGGCATGATGGCGTTGTAGACTTGAGAGGCAACTGAGGGAGGCGGCGTGGCGGATGCCATCGCCTTCGCAACGAGTTGTTGGACTTCGCGTTCCGTAAGGCGCGGTTGGCTTGGGAGGAGCGCGTTGCCGGCGAGCATCACCACGGCGGCGATGAGGACGCCCGCGCCGATCCAGGCCAGGGGGCGCCAGCCGACGCGGCCGCCCGCGCCGATCCAGGCCAGGGGGCGCCAGCCGACGCGGCCGCGCCGCGGCTTCTCCTCGACGCGGGGCGGCTGGCTGGGCGGCGCGTTCTGCCGCAGCGCGGGTGCGCCGGGCGGGATCGCGTGCGGACGATTGGGCCCCGGCGGCGCACCCGCGTTGGTAGCGGACTGCGGCAGCGCCTTCTCTTGTTCTGGGTTGTGAATCGGTTGTGCTCCGAAAATCTTTCGCATAGGATTTACTCGTCAGCCTTTCGGCGGCAATCCAATCGTCTCAGTATAAAGCAACCGCGTCGAAAATCAGTACGGAAACACACATTCGCGATGAGCAGGGTGGGTCAGATGCGACAATTGGCCGGTCGGGGCGGAGTGAAAGCGGCTGGCTCGCTGTCAGGCTTTGTGCTTCACGCGCCAGATCACGGCCAAACCGATGATGAGGAGCGAGGTCGGTGCGGAGCAGAACGGGCCGCCGAAACCGGACGAGAACCCCTTGAGGAATTCCTTGAGCCAGTCGGTGATCTCACGCGTGATCTCCCCGGCTGCTCTACCGAGCTCGTAGAAGTTGACTTCGCAGGCAGCCAACAGAGTGGCCGTTCCGATCAGCGCGGCAACCAGCAGGAGGTTGCGGACGAGGCGGCTCCGCTTGAGATCGATCATGGCTCAACTCCCGTCACGAGCGAGGGCGTGGCGGCTGTGAAGCAGCGCGTCTCGCTCACCGAATCTCAGGATAACCCAGGATGCTGAGCATGTCAACATGATTTTGGCGCGACGCGGGCCAACGTTTGAGCGTGACGCCTCTACGCTCAACCAATTCTTGCTTGAAGCGTGCCGGGATGTGTTATACTTGTATTACACTTATGCGGGTGAACGCGTATGGATCGGAATGCTTTCAACGATAGGCTTAACGCGCTGCGCCCCGCGGGCCGCCGAGCGGCGCGGGCAACGCTGGTCACGAGCGCCTGGCTGGGCAACCGACTGCAGGATCTGGCGATGTGGCTGGTGAACCTGCTGCGCGAGCTGCCGCCGCGGGTTGGCCGGTTGGTGATCGCGCTGTGGCGTGGTCTACGCGGCCTCGTCCTGGCCCTGCCCCAAGCCTACCGGGCGGCCACTGATCGTTCGGGGCCTGGGCTGGCGACGTGGTTGCGGCGCGTGCCCCGTGATGTGGGCATCTGGCTGATCGTGGTGCTGTTTCGCGTGCTCGACCTCTTCGGCGTGCCGGAGCTGTGGAGCTTCTTCCTGCGGAGCGTTTGCCACGTCACCCCGCTGACCGGACCGGAGATCGGCGCGGCCTCCGAAATCCTCGGTCCGACTGCGATCCGCTATGCCGATGTGCGCATCGCCGAGGGCGGCGCGCTGAACTTCATCTTCGCACGCAACGGCGGGCGCGCTTTCACGACGTTCCACACGGTCAATCTACCCAAATCCGGCCCCCACTGCCGCGCCAACTTCGCGATCCTGCTGCACGAGCTGGTGCACGTCTACCAATATGAGCGCACCGGCGGACTTTACATCGCGGAGGCGATCTACGCCCAGAACACGACCGGCTACAGCTACGGCGCCCCGGACGACCTAGTGCAATACGTGGCGACGGGCGTCTGCTATCGCAACTTCAACCGCGAGCAGCAGGCGCAACTCGTTCAGGACTACTACGAGCATTGCGCCGCAGCGCATCCGGTAGCTGCGTTCGAGCCGTTCATTTGGGATATGCAGGCAGGAAAGCTCTAGCGCTGCGAGCGATCAGGGCAGGAGTCAGGAAGCAGGGGTCAGGAAGCGGTCGTCTGTCCGCCGTCGTCAACGCCAGTCAGCAATTTCCCTTCATAGATTTGCCGCACCACTTCCTCGATCTCCGGCTCCCCCACTGACACATCTCGCACGCGGAAATCGCGGAACAGCACGGGCATCAATTCGGCCATGCCGCGCGAGCCGTTCGCTTGAGCCACACGGAACCACGCGCGATTGCCCTCGACGCGCATCAACTGCGCGCCGGGCAGCGGCCGACCTGCGAGCGCAGCGGGTTCGGGAGTGGTCTCGAACTCCACCGCCAGCACGCGATCGCCCCCGAAACGGGCGCGCAGATCGGCCAACGCGCCGTCGTATACGGTTCGGCCGTGGTCGATCATGATCACACGCTCGCACAGTTTCTCCACGTCGCCCAAATCGTGCGTGGTCAGGATGATGGTCGTGCTGCGCTCCCGGTTGATCGCCTTGATGAACTGGCGGATACGCTCCTTCGCCACCACATCCAGCCCGATGGTGGGCTCGTCGAGGAAAAGCAGCGGCGGATCGTGCAGCAGCGCCGCCGCCAGGTCGGCGCGCATGCGCTGCCCCAGGCTGAGATTGCGCACGGGTGTGTTGAGGAACGGGCCAAGCTCCAGCAACTCCTCGAAGTGGGCCATGTTCCGCGTGAAGCGAGCGTCAGGCACATGGTAGATGTGCCGCAGCAAGTCGAACGACTCGACCACCGGCAGATCCCACCACAGGCTGGTCCGCTGGCCGAAGACGACGCCGATGTGCGCCACATGCTCGCGGCGCTGCTGCCACGGCACACGGCCGTCGACGCGCACTTCGCCGCCCGTCGGCACCAGGATGCCCGTCAGGATCTTGATCGTCGTGGACTTGCCCGCGCCGTTCGGTCCCAGGTAGCCCACCAGTTCGCCGCGGGCGATGTCGAAGCTGACGCCATCGACCGCCCGCACCACCTGGAACTCGCGCGTCACCAGATTCCGCAGCGCGCCCAGCCCGCCCCGGTGGTGGCGGTAGACGCGGAAGTCTTTGTGGAGGTCGTGGATGTGGATCATGCGAATCAGCGAATGGTGAATCAGCGAATGGCGAATCAGCGAATGGCGAATCAGCGAATGGCGAATCAGCAAGTCGGCACATCGGCAAATGAGACGCGGCGAACGATCATCACCTCTTCACCTTGTCACCTCTTCACCTTGTCACCGGTCACCCCTTCACCTTGTCACCGGTCACCCTTTCACCCGCTCATCCACTCACCCGGCAGCGGCAGCGCTTCGACCGTGCGACCGCGATAGCCGGTGGTGGTTTCGGCTTTGAGCAGTGAGTTGTAGATCGCTTCCTCGGTCGCCTCGATCGCGGCCAAGAAGAGCGGCGAGAGCGCGTCGTTCGGCAGCTCGGTCAGGCTTGCCGGGTTGCTCCGGCGCTGCCGCGTGCGGCGCACCAATTCCGATGTGGAGAATGCGATGGCATAGTCGCCCGATCCGTTGGACATCGCCGCGCCGGTGCGCGCGAGTCCGGCCATCGCGCGTCGCGCCAGCCGCGTCAGATTGCGGTCGGACAATGGTGCGTCGGTGGCGAGCACAATCATGATTGAACCATCGGGCGATTGCGGATTGTGGATTGTGGATTTCGGGTTGGGTCGGCCTGTCGGTTTCTCGTTCCCGATCTCATCCTTCAGATAGTAGCGTCCCAGCCGTTCACCGACCGGGATGCCCATGATTTGCAGCACGCCGCCGAAGTTCGACTGCACCAGCACGCCGACCGTGTAGCCGCCCAGCCTGGCGCTCAGGCTGTCGCCTGGGCTTACCGGCAGCCGCCGTGAGCTCGTGCCGATGCCGCCCTTCCACCCGAACGCCACCGTCCCCGTCCCCGCGCCGACGCACCCCTCCGATGGAGGGATACCCTCCGCTACCGGCCCGGCCTGCGCCATTTCGATGGCTGCGAGCACATGTTCACGCGTCACGCTCCGCCGGCGGATGTCGTTCAGGGTGCTGTCGTTGGTTTCGCCGACGACCGGGTTCACCGACGTGACCGTTTCGTTGCCGGGCTGCGCCAGCGTCCAATCCAGGATCGCGTCGGCGGCGCGTGGGACAGCCAGGGTGTTGGTCAGCACGATGGGCGTCTCGATCTCGCCCAACTCGACGAGCTGCGTCGCGCCCGCCAGCTTGCCGAAGCCGTTGCCGACCGCCAATCCGGCCGGGACCTTCTCCTGGAACAGGTTGCCCGCGTGGGGCAAGATGGCGGTCACACCGGTGCGGATGCTCTCGCCCTCGATCAACGTAACATGGCCCACCCGCACACCGGCGACATCGGTCAGCGCGTTGAGTGGGCCGGTCGGCAGGATGCCGGGCGCGAGGCCGAGGTCGCGGGCGCGCGGGCGGGCTATCTGACTGCCTGTTGCTCTCATGCACGCCATTGTATGCCATTCGGCCTCACAAACCAAAGGCCCCACGCTCGATGTGCGTGAGGCCCTATGTTGCCGCTTGGGGAAGGCCGGTTTGCAGACGTCTCGGTCTTTGGTCCTTCGTCTTGTCGGCCCTACGCCGCCAGCAGCAGATACGGCTCTTCGACCACCTGCTTGATATACTGCAGGAATTTCGCGGCCGGCGCGCCGTCGATGATCCGGTGATCGAACACCAGGCTGAGCGCCATCATCTGGCGCAGGACGGGCTTGTCGGGTGATTCGGGCCGGAAGACCCACTTAGGCGCGATCTTGCCCACGCCCAGGATCGCGGCCTCCGGCAGGTTGATGACCGGCGTGAACGCCTCGATGTCATACATCCCCAGGTTCGTGATCGTGAAGGTGCCGCCGCTGATGTCGTCGGGCAGCGAGCGGCCCTTGCGCGCCCGATCCACCATCTCGCGGAACTCGGCGCCGAACTGCCGCAGCGACTTCTGGTCGGCATCGCGGATGACCGGCACGAGCAGGCCGCGCTCGGTGTCCACGGCCATGCCCACGTTGACATGCCCCAGCCGCTCGATGGCGTCAGGCGCGAGCCGGGCGTTCATGTAAGGGAATTTGCGCAGGCCCGCCGCGACGATCTTCGCCAGCAGGTCGTTGTAGCCGGGCGCGAAGCCCCACTCTTCGGACACCTTTGCCTTGAGCCGCTCGCGCGCCGCCACGAACTCGGTCGCGTCGGCCTCCAGCATCAGCGTGACGCGAGCCGTGGTGTGCACGCTTGTGCCCATGCGTTCGGCGATGATGCCGCGCACCCCCTTGAGCGCGATGCGCTCGGCGACGTCGGTGGCCGGAAGCTGGAAGCTGGGAACTGGAGGCTGGAAGCCGGTCGGCCGCTCCTCCGCCCCCCTGCTCCCCTGCCCCTCTGCTCCTCCGCCCCTCTCTGCGACTGCCGCTTCCACGTCTTCCTTCGTGATCTTCCCGCCAGCGCCGGTGCCGGTCAGCTTGCGCAGGTCGATGCCGGCTTCGGCGGCGATCTTCTCCGCGAGCGGGCTGGCCTTCGGCGCGGAGGCCAGATAGGCCTGCACATCCTTCTCGACGACGCGCACACCGCCGCCGCCGGTTGGCGTCACCGCGGCGAGATCGACATGCTCGGCTGCGGCGAGCTTGCGCGCCCGCGGGGATGCGAACACCTTGACAGGGTGACTTGGTGACACGGTGACAGATTCCGGGGCCGGGGAAGTCACCGTGTCACCCTGCTTCCCTGTCACCGTGTCATCTTCGCCCTGGATCATGCCGCCGACGAACTTTTCGCCCGGCGCGCCGATGGTCGCCACCACGGTCAACACCGGCACCACCGCGCCCGGCTCGAATGGCCCGCGATGCAGCGTCCCTGCGCCTTCGGATTCGACGAAGAAGGTCGTCTTGTCGGTCTCGATCTCCAGGATCTCCTGGCCTTTTTTGACCGCCACGCCGTCGTCCACCAGCCATTGGAGCAGGGTCACCTCCTCCACGGTCTGGCCGAACTTGGGGATATAGACCTCGACTGCCATCACCTCACCACCTTTCGGCACGCCTCGACGATGCGGTTCGTGTTCGGGATCGCCTGATCCTCCAACACTTCGGCGCGCGGCACCGGCACGTTCAGCGCGGCCACGCGCAGCATCGGCGCATCCAGCCAATCGAACGCCAGGTCGCTCACCTGGGCCATGACTTCGTTGATGAAGTTGGTGTTCTCGTAGCCCTCGGACACCCCCACGAAGCGGCCGGTCTTCTTGATCGAAGCGATGATCGTGTCGATATCGAGCGGCTTGAGGGTGCGCAGGTCGATCACCTCGACGTCGATGCCTTCTTTCGCCAGGATCTCGGCGGCTTCGAGCGCGCGCTGCACCATGCGCGAGTAGGTGACGAGGCTGATGTCCTTACCCGGCCGCTTGATGTCGGCGACGCCGAGCGGGATGATATAGTCTTCTTCCGGCACCGGGCCTTTTTGCCCGTAGAGCATCTTATGCTCGATGAACATGACCGGGTTGTCGTCGCGGATGGCCGCCTTGAGCAGGCCTTTCGCATCGTAGGGCGTGGACGGCATGACGACGTAGATGCCGGGGAAGTGCGTCCACAGCGCTTCGAGGCTCTGGCTGTGATGCGCGGCGATGGCGCGGCCTGCGCCGCCTTCTGTGCGGATCACCATCGGGACGCTGGTCTTGCCGCCGAACATGTAGCGGTTCTTGGCGCCCTGGTTGGCGATCTGATCCATGGCGAGCGGGGTGAAATCGACGTAC
>JALOOE010000727.1 GCA_025454565.1 Anaerolineae bacterium | reverse complement strand
CCTGCGGGATGACGGCCCGGACAGCGACCTCGGCTACCCCTCGACGGTTGAGCTTGGCGACGGGAGCCTGTACAGCGTGTATTATCAGAAAGCGCCGGGTGACCATCGCTGTTCGCTGCTCGCGAGCCGCTGGCGGCTGCCGGCGTGACGCCTCGCCGTGGTATCACCGGAACAGAGCTCAACATTCATATATAACTCGGTGTCTGCTTCGGAGGACTTCATGCGCATACTCGAACACACCACGATCTATGCCGACTCGGCCTACTATTCGGCGTTCCCCTCTATCGTGGCGCGACCCGACGGGGAGCTGCTGGTCGCGTTCCGCCGCGCGCCCGACCGCCGGCGCTTTTTCGCCGGCAGGCATACCCACACCGACCCCAACAGTTACCTGGTGCTGGTACGGTCACACGATGCCGGCCGCATCTGGACGCGGGAGCCGGAGCTGATCTACGCCCACCCGTTCGGCGGCTCGCAGGACCCGTGCATGGTGCAGCTTCAGGATGGCGCACTGCTGGTGAGCAGCTACGCCTGGATGCTGCTGCCGGAGGAAGGGGTGGCTCAGGCCGCGGCCGAACCGCGCTGGCAGGTCTACGGCTGGCCGTTCACCTTCCTGGGCGGCTATCTGATGCGCTCGACGGACGGCGGGCGTTCGTGGCAAGGGCCCATTATCCCACCCGAAGGGGAGGGCCGCGCCCACTATTTCCCCGGTGTGCCGATCCCGGCCTGCAACCGCGGGGCGATGGTGCAGGCCGGAGACGGGATGCTCTACTGGCTTGTCCAGCACAGCCTCGAGTCGCGACCGCGCCACACGATTCTTGGCCTGCAGGTATCGGGAGACGGAGGCTTGACGTGGGAGGACCGCGGGATCGCGATCGCGGACGACCAGGTAGTCTTCAATGAGACGTCATTGATCGAAACCCCCGCCGGCGATCTCGTCGCGTTCATCCGCACCGACCACTTCGACGATCACGGCGTCGTTGCCCGCTCGACGGACCGAGGCAAGAGCTGGAAGTGGCAGGACATGGGGGTGATCGGCCATCCCTACCACGCCGCGTGCCTGCCGGATGGGCGCGTCTTCCTGGTGTATGGCTATCGCCATCCGCCCTTCGGCATTCGGGCGCGGCTGCTGGATCCTGAGTGCCGCCGGTTCGACGTGCCGGAGCTCGTGCTGCGCGACGACGGCGGCAGCACCGATCTCGGCTACCCGTGGGAGAACACATCATGTCCATTCTTGAGTCGTTTTCGCTGCGCGGCCAGGTGGCGCTCGTCACCGGCGGCGCGCGCACCCTCGGCTATGACATGGCTGATGCGCTGGCCGATGCCGGCGCCGACCTCATCATCACGTCGCGCGAGCTGGCACACGCCGAGGCGGCGGCCAAGCGGCTGCAGGTAGAGCGCGGGGTGGACGTCCTGCCGCTGGCGCTGGACGTCCGCAGGCATGACGACGTGGCGGCGGCAGCCGTTCGGGTCCGTGCCTGGAAGGGCCACATTGATATCTTGATCAACAATGCCGGCGGCGGCATCCCCGGCCGGCCCACCGACATCCTCCAGCGTGCGCCTGAGGACATCGAAGCGCTTATCGGCATAAACCTGACGGGCGCGCTCTTCTGCTGCCAGGAGGTGGGGCGGATCATGGTCGAGCAGCGGCGCGGGAAGATCATCAACATCGCCTCCATCGCCGGGCTGGTAGGACGGGATCGCGGTATGTATCACCGCACCGGCCTGGCCCAGCAGCCGGTGGACTACGCAGCGGCCAAGGCCGGGGTCATCGGTCTGACGCTCGATATGGCCGCATACCTGGCGCCTTTCGGCGTCTATGTCAACTGCATCTCGCCGGGCGGGTTCGAGCGGGGCCAGCCGCAAGCGTTCGTCCAGGCCTACAGCGAACGCACGGCTCTGGGGCGCATGGGGCGCGACGGGATTGATATCAAAGCGGCGGCGCTGTTCCTGGCATCCGCCGCTTCCGACTATGTCACCGGGCACAACTTGGTGCTCGACGGGGGGTTTGTGCTATGGCACTGACGCAGCCGGCAGGCGCTCCGCAGGCGTACAAGCGCCGCATCATCGTGGTGGGTCTCGGTTCGATCGGCCGCCGCCACGCCCGCCTGTTGAACGCTCGCGGCGACCTGGCCGTGGAGCTGTGCGAGCCGGAGTCCGCGAACCTCGAGCTGTCCTACACTGAGGTAGGACGACTGCCGGCCTACGACGCCTATGACGAGGCGCTGCGCACGCGGCCGGAGATGGTGGTGATCGCCACGCCCCACGACCTGCATTGCGAGCAGACGGTACAGGCGCTGGAGCAGGGCATCCACGTGCTGTGCGAGAAGCCGATGAGCGACCGGCTGAGAGATGCGCGCGCAATGTTGGCGGCCGGTGAGCGGGCACGGCAGCAGTCGGGTGCGGTGTTGAGCGTTGGCTTCATGCTGCACTTCCATCCGCTGCTGGCGCGGCTGAAACAGATCGTCGAGGATGGCACGCTGGGGACGATCCTGCAGGTGCATTACAGCGTTGGTTCCTACATCACGCTGGTCAACTCTCGTTCGCGCTACCAGACGACCCTGGAGGGTGCGCTGCTGCTGGATTATGCACACCAGCCCGATTTCATCCACTGGTTGCTCGGCGAGAAGCCGTGCGGGGTCACCATGACGGCCGTGCAGGGAGGTCAGTTCGAGCATACCTCCATGCCCAACGTGCTGGCGCTGACCTGTGACTATGCGCGCCCCCTGCTGACGACGGTGAGCCTGAACTATGCGCAGATGCCGCAGCGCAGCGCGTGCGAGGTGATCGGCGATCGCGGCTGGGCGCTGGCCGAGGTCGAGAAGCAGACGCTGCGGATCGGTCTGCGCGCCGACAGCTCAGAGCGCGAGGAGCGAATTCCTGTGGAGCGGGACGATCTCTACCGCGTTGAGCACGAGGCCTTCCTGGATGCGGTGGCTGGCCGGCGCGAGCCATCCAGCCCCGCGTCCGAGGCGATCGTCAGCATGGAGATCGCGGACGCCGCGCTGCGTTCGTGGCGCGAACGGCGCCGCGTCGAGATGTAGCTG
>JALOOE010000143.1 GCA_025454565.1 Anaerolineae bacterium | reverse complement strand
CTGCGCCTGCACCGACACGTCGAGCGCCGAGACCGGCTCGTCCGCGATGACCAGGCTGGGATTGAGCGCCAGGGCGCGGGCGATACCGATGCGCTGACGTTCCCCGCCGCTGAACGCATGCGGATAGCGCCGCATGTACTCCGGGCGCAAGCCGACCAGTTTGAGCAGCTCGGCCACGCGATCCATACGCACCTGCGACTCTTTGATCCCGTTAACGAGCATCGGCTCGCTGACGATATCGAACAGCGTCATGCGCGGATTGAGCGAAGAGAACGGGTCCTGGAAGATCATCTGCATCTGCCGACGGTAGGGTCGCAGCTTGCTCTTGGGAAACGGCGCGATATCCACAATGCCATCAGGACTGTGCAGCAGGACTTGGCCCGATGTCGGCTGCAGGGCGCGCACGATGCAGCGCGCCGTCGTCGTCTTGCCGCAGCCGCTTTCGCCCACAAGCGACAACGTCTCGCCCTTGCGGACATGGATGGTCACGTCGTCCACGGCGCGCACATAACCGACGACCTTGCGGAGGAAGCCCTTCTGGATAGGGAAGAACTTCTGCAGGTTCTTGACATCCAGCAGAATCTCGTTGCTGAGGGATGAGTTCATAGCGTGTTTTCTTTTCCGTGCTTCTACCGCGGTTTTTTGGCCCAACGCGCCTTCATGCGTTTCATCTCTGCGTTCTGCGTACCAGTATCCGGCCGACGACATCTCGTTTGCCAATTGATTGCCGTGGCCGTACACGATCGTGACGCTGATTCCCTTCTCGTGACCCACCGAGTGCGTATGGTCTATGACTCAAGCAGGTTCCACCGGTTGGTGATACAGAAAGCAACTCGCCTCCTGGTCGGGCCCGACCGGCAAGAGGGTCGGAACCTGCGCATCGCACAACCCCGGCATCGCCTGTGAGCAGCGCGGATGGAACGGGCAGCCGTTCGGCCGTCTGTAGGGGTGCGGGATACTGCCGCTGATGGTGGGCAGCTTCACGCGCGGCTCCGATTCGATGCTGGGTATCGAGAGCAGAAGCGCCTGCGTATACGGATGCTTGGCGCTGTGGAAGATCTGATCGACCGGCCCCTTTTCAACGACGCGACCCAGGTACATGACCACCACCTGATCGCACATCTCGGCGACGACACCCAGGTTGTGGGTGATGAGCATGATGGCCATCCCGCGCTCGCGCTGCAACCCCTCAAGCAGCGCGAGGATCTGCGCCTGCGTCGTCACATCCAGGGCAGTGGTCGGCTCATCCGCGATGAGGATGCTGGGATCGCACGAAAGGGCCATGGCGATCATCGCGCGCTGGCGCAGGCCGCCGCTGAGTTGAAACGGATATTCGTCGACCCGCCGCTCGGGCTTGGGGATGCCGACCGAGCGCAGCATGTCGATGGCCCGCTGGCGCGCCTGCTCTTTCGACAACTTGAGATGCATGCCCACGGCCTCTGCGATCTGGTTGCCGATCGTGTAATGCGCGCTGAACGATGTCATCGGCTCCTGAAAGACGAGCCCGATGTCCTTGCCGCGAATCGAGCGCATGAGCCGCGACTCGGCATCCAGCTTGGTCAGGTCGAGCAGATCGATTTGCCCATCGGCGTCTTCGCGGCGCAGCAGGATCTCACCTTCGATGATGCGACCCGAACGCTCGACGATGCGCAGCACCGAGCGCGCGGTGACGCTCTTGCCGCAACCACTTTCGCCGACGATGCCGAGTGTCTTCCCGCGGTAGAGATCGAAGTTGGCGCCGTCAACCGCACGCACCAAGCCCTCGTCCTGAAAGAAGTATGTCTTCAGGTTGCGTACCGAAAGGATGGGCTGCTGTCGCTCTGCGTGCCCATTGTCCATGATCGACTCCAGAGTCATAATGTAGCACAAGCCGCTGGCTTGTCGTGCCGTCCAAGTCGGCAATCCAGCGGATTGCGTCACTCATCCATACGGGTCGGCGGCGTCGCGCAGCCCATCACCCAGAAAATTCAAGCTGAGAATGATCACGACCACCGGAATGATGGGGAAAATCAGCCAGGGTGAGATCGCCAGTGCCTGCACATTCTGGCCATCCTGCAATAGCACCCCCCAACTGATGGCTGGGGGACGCAGACCCAACCCCAGGAAGCTGAGTGACGTCTCGGCAATGATCATGGCAGCAATTGCCAGCGTCGTGGCCGCGATGATATGGCTCAAAAACGATGGCACCATGTGACGGAAGATGATGCGCATCTGGCTGCAGCCCGCCAGTTCCGCGGCCATCACATAATCTTCCTCGCGCAGGGCGAGGAAGCGGCCGCGTGTGACGCGCGCCAACTCCGTCCACGCAATAAGCGAAATGATGATCGTGATGGCAAAGTAGACCTGGTTGACGCTCCACTCCCTGGGCAGCGCCGCGCCTAGCGCCATCCACAGCGGAATAGTGGGAATCGAACGAATGATCTCGATCACGCGTTGGATCAAGGTATCGATCGGGCCTCCGTAGTAGCCGGAGATGCCGCCCATCAGGATGCCCAGGAAGAGACTGATCATGACACCCAAGAGCCCGATGAAGAGGGAGACCCGCGTACCATACATCAGGCGCGACCACAGATCGCGTCCCAGTGTATCGGTGCCGAGCAGGAACAACACCTCCTCGGCCGGGGCGCCCTCGACCGCGATCAGATGGCGATTCACCGTTCTGCCGAACAGCGTCCATTCAAAACCCTCGCCGAAGAAGACTATCGGGTACTTCTGGGTCGGGTCAACCACATAAACGCGCTTGAAGGTCTGCGGATCACGCGTGCCTTTCAAGCCGTAGACAAACGGCGCGAACTTGCCCTCGTCGATCCACTGGATGCCGTGCGGCGGCAGTAACGAGCGTTGCGCCTCCACAAAGCCGGGATCGGAATAGGCCAGGAACTCGGCCAGCAGCGCCGCCGTATAGAAGAGGATTACGATGATCGCCCCAACCTTGGCCAACGCGTGTTTGCGAAAGCGCCACCACATGAGCTGCCACTGCGTGGCCACTGAAATGCGTTCTTCGGCGTCCGGAGATGTTGGCTGTGTGGCCATACGTGCCTAACCCTCCATACGCATGCGAGGCTCAATCCACATCAGGATGAGGTCCGATACGAAGGTGCCGAAGACCGTCAGGATGCCCAACATCAAAACGATGGTGCCGGCCAGGAACATGTCTTGCGCCACCAACGCCGTCAGCAGCAGTGGACCGACGGTGGGCAGGCCGAGCACCAGTGAAACGATGATACTGCCCGAAACCACATAGGGGAAGTAGTAGCCCACGGTGCTGGCAAATGGGTTGAGCGCGGCGCGCACCGGGTACTTGAGAATAACCCGTGTCTCGGCCAGGCCCTTGGCTCGCGCCGTCACCACATATGGCTTGCGCAATTCATCCAGCAGGTTGGCGCGCATGATGCGGATGAGTTGCGCCGTGCCGGCCAGTCCCAAAATGACGGCCGGCAAGATCAGATGCTTGCCCAGATCGCCGGCCTTCGCCAGGCTCCAGGGTGCGTTCTCGAATTCCGGGGAGAAGAGGCCGCCAATGCTCATGTTGAAATACTTGTAACCGACATACATCAGGATGAGGGCCAACATGAAGTTGGGTATGGCGATGCCGAGGAAACCGATGAAGGTAAAAGCGTAGTCACCGAAAGAATACTGGCGCACCGCAGAGTAGATCCCGACCGGCAGCGCGATCATCCAGGTCAGCATGATGGCGGAAATGGACACCACCATCGTCAGCACCAGGCGATCGCCGATGATCTCCTTGACAGGTTTGTTCCAGGCCAGCGCCATGCCGAAATCGCCCTGCAACATCATGCCCATCCACCTGGCGTACTGGATGGTCATCGGCTGGTCGAGGCCGTATTGGGCGCGCATCGCTTCGGCCTGGCCGAAGGAAACCTGGCTGCCGGATGACTGCAAAGAGTTGATGTAGATACTGACGAAGTCGCCGGGAGGCAACTGAATAATGACAAAAGTGAGCACTGTGATGGCCCACACGGTGATGACGGCCAGCAAGAACCGGCGAATGATATATGCTAACATAGGGATTTCCCTGGCTTATGCGGAGTGCCCCGTTGCTCTGGGGCACTCCACGGTCTTGCGACAAAGTCTTGCCTCTGCGGTTGGGCGAGCGCTTTGCTCGCCCAACCAATCCCGAAGTGGAAATCGTTGCCTGCCGCGCCCTACGATTTGAAGAAGATAGTCGTCGGCCGCGAACTGGTCGGCGTGCGCATGTGCTGCGCGTTGACGTGACGGGCCGGGATGTTGCCTAGCTTGTTGCTGGTAACGCGCATGCCGAGGAACGCAGGCGACAAACCGACCGTGCCGATGGCCAGCACCGAGTCAACATAGGTCTTCCAGATCTCCTGGGCGATCTTGTTGCGCTCGTCCAGCTTCTTCGTCTGCGCATCCGCGTAGAGTTCCATGCACTTCTTGAGATCAGGGTCCGTGGGCGCGATACCCTTGGCGCCGGCAGTCCCATACCACTGCGCGATCAAAGGCCCGACCTGGCTGTTCTCCTGCACGGGCAGGGCATGGATGGGGTACAGGTAGAGCAGCTCGGTGCCGCCGTTCGACCACATGCAGATCTGCTGCTTGTTGGCGTTGCGGTTCTGCTCCCAGGTGGCGCGCTCCATGTCCTTGATATCCAGCGTGATGCCGACTTTCTTCCACTGTTGGACGATCATTTCGGCGATCTTGCTGTAGTTCACGAAGGAATTGGTCGTGTTGACCTCGATGCGCAGGGGGCCTTTGCCGTCCGCACGCAGGCGCATGCCGTTGGCATCCTTCTTGTCGAGGCCGACTTTATCGAGCAATGCGTTGGCCTGGGCGATGTCCAACGTGTGCCACTTGGTGCGCCACTCATCACCGGGATACTCAGGCATATTCGGCGCGGGGACCGGCGAACCGGCCGTGCCCAGGCCGAGGAAGAAGGCCTCGTTGATCTGTGCGCGATCGGTAGCCAGCGACAACGCCCGGCGGAAGTCCTTGTTGAGAATCCACTTCTGGATTTCCGGATCCTCGTTGTAGGAGAAGTTGAAGTAGATGTTCGCGTCGCCGCCGTTGGTCCCGGGATCGATATGAACCGTGTAGTTGCCCTTCTGCTGGTTTTCGATGAAGACCGGCAGGTTCGCCACAGCGAGATGACGCTCCTGCTGGTCGAACTCGCCCGCGATGGCGCGCAAGTTGATGACCTCGACGTTTTCGCCCAGCGTCCATTGAATTTTGTCAATGTAGGGCAACTGGTTGCCGGCGGTGTCCACTTCCCAGTAGTACGGGTTGCGCTCGGCCACCCACTGCGGCTTGGTGATGTCGGAGCCGGCCACGACTTTCCAGGGCTGCACGCCCGGCAGATCAGGATTGCGTTGCCAGTCCTTGAGCACCTGGAAGCGGGCCTTCCAGTCGGTGTAGTTGGCAGCCTTGGCGGCGGCGTCGAGCTCGGCCTTGTCCTTATACTTGGGCAGGAACTGAGACAGGTAATGCTTGGGGGCATACCCGCCGTAGTATTGGCCGGCGAACTGCCCAACCGCCTGGCCGCGGCCCGGAAGCATATCGCCTGCCAGCACCAACTCGAACAGCCAGTAGGGGTTATCGAACTGGAACTCGATGGTCAGGTCATCCTTCTTGACCATCTTGCCCGGCTTGCCGCCCGGCGCCATAGCCGCGTCCGGTGTCGGCACCAGGTCCTTGTTCGAGTACATATCCTCGAACCAGAACATACAGTCGTCGGCCGAGTAGGGCTTGCCGTCGGACCACTTGACGCCTTTGCGCAGGTAGATGGTCGTGGTCTTGCCATCATCCGAGATCTTCCAGGCTTTGGCCAGGCTGGGCATGACCTTTGTGCCGGAATAGTCCCAGAAGATCCACTTGTCCACGGCGACCATGCGGTTGCCGTTCTCGCCGTCGGATGCGCCGGTGAAGCCACGGCGCCACGTGCCGCCGTACTTGCCGATCTCGGTGAGCGGCTTGGTGACGCACGGCTCGTCGGGCACGCGCTGCTCGACGGGCGGCAGCTTGCCGGCCTTGACCAGATCGGCCAGCATGGGCGCCTCAGCCAACTTGGCCGGCCTGGGCGCGTCGACCTGGATCTCATAGCCTTCGAGCTTGCCGATGAACTTGGAGCCGAGGGGTTCCGCTGCCTTGGCCGCGGCAGGCGCTGTGGTTGGCGCAGGCGCTTTGGTTGCAGCGGGTACTGCTGTTGCAGCGGGCGCTGCGGTCGGTGCGGGCGCCTTGGTGGCGGGTACAGCGGTGGCGGCAGGAGCCGCCGTTGGCGGAACCGCGGTCGGGGCAGCGGCGGGCGCCTTGGTGGGTGTCGGCGCGGCGCCGCACGCAGCGAGCGCCGTGGTGCCCGCCGCGAGCGCGGCGACCTTGATGAACTCGCGTCGAGATTTGATCAGGTGCTGTGCCATGAACGTGCCTCCTCAACTGGATATTCTGAAAAAGCGGCGGCGATA
>JALOOE010000142.1 GCA_025454565.1 Anaerolineae bacterium | reverse complement strand
GCCGTGCACCCACGAGAGGATTTTGTGACACCCAATCCGACGACCGACATCCCACGGATCACCCGCGGGCATCGCAACCTCGTCGTGGCAGCGGCAGCCATCACTACCGTGCTCATCGCGTTGGGCGGCATCGTCTGCGCCACCGAATCGAGCACCGGTTGTCCCGATTGGCCGGGCTGTTACGGCCGCATCGTGCCCCCGTTGCAGGTCAACGCGATCATCGAATATATCCATCGTCTCGTCGCAGCGCTGACCACCCCGCTGATCCTGGCGGCCGCCTGGGTCAGTTGGCGGAGGGCGCGCGCGATCCGTTGGCTGACCCGTCCGCTGCTGATTGCGATCCCATTCGTCCTGGCGGTGATCGTGTTCGGCGCGTTCGCCGTGCTGACAGGGCTGCCGACCCTGGTGGCCGCGCTCGATCTCGCTTCGGCGCTGATCACGTTGGCGCTTGTCGTGACTGCGGCGGTGGTGGCGTTCACGCGCCATGCCGATCCCACGCTGGCCGATCGGTTTTCGACGCGCGGCGGTCTGACACGACTCAGCCTGGCGACGCTGGCCGCGGCCTTCGTGTTGTACGTGAGCGGCATCCTGGTGGCCGGTCGCGGTTCGCTGACGCGTTGTGTCGGCTGGCCCTTCTGGCGTATCCTGCCCGACGATGTGCCTGGTTGGCCGCAGGTGGCGCGCCTGGGCCTCGCCGCCGCCATCGCGCTGATGATCGCCGTACTCGTTGTGCGGGCATGGCGAGATCGGCCCACGTCCGTGTCGCGCCGGTGGGCCGCAACGCTGGCCGGCCTGGCGTTCGTGGCTGAGATGGCTATCGGCGCGATCATGCTGACGAGCGGCTCGACGATGTTGCTGCTGATGCTCTACGTCGCGGCCGGCACGCTGCTGTATGCCGCGCTGGTCGTCCTGGCCGGCCTGACTGGGCTTTCGGGTGAAGGGAGCAGATTTGCTCGATGACCCAGGAACAGAACACGCCCCGCACCCTCACCTACCTCGCCGCGATCAACGAAGCGCTGGCAGAGGAGATGCGGCGCGACCCGGACGTGCTCGTCATGGGCGAAGATGTCGGCGGGGAATTCGGCGGCGCGTTCAATGTGACGAAAGGGCTGGCGGCCGAGTTCGGACCGAAACGCGTGATGAACACGCCGCTGGCTGAGCTTGGGTTCACCGGCATGGCGTCGGGCATGGCGTTGATGGGCCTGCGGCCGGTGGTGGAGATGCAGTTCGCCGACTTCATCAGCACGGCGTTTGACAGCATCGTCCAGTTCGCATCCAGCGCGCACTACCGTTGGGGCGGTGCGGTGCCCCTCGTGATCCGCGCGCCGTCCGACGGCGGGCTACGCTCCGGCCCCTTCCACAGCCAGAACCCCGAAGCCTGGTTCGTCCACGTGCCGGGTCTGAAAGTCGTTGCGCCCGCCACGCCTGCCGACGCCAAAGGCCTGCTGATCGCCGCGATCCGCGACAACAACCCGGTGATCTACTTCGAGAGCAAGCTGCTTTACCGCTCGCTGAAGGGCCTTGTGCCGGAGGGCGAATATGTCGTACCGATCGGCCAAGCGCATCTGGCGCGAAGCGGTGACGATCTCTCGATGATCACCTACGGCACACAACTCCATCAGGCGCTGATCGCGGCCGAACGGCTGGCTGGCGAGGGGATCGAATGCGACGTGCTCGACCTGCGCACGCTCAAGCCGCTGGATGAAGACGCGATCCTGACCAGTGCCCGCAAGACCGGCAAGGTCCTGATCGTGCATTCGGCCAACCGGCTGGCCGGCTTGGGCGCCGAGCTCGCTGCGCTCATCGCCGACAAGGCGTTCGAATGGCTGGACGGCCCCATCCGCCGGCTCGGCGGCCTCGACACGCCCATCCCCTTCAGCCCGCCCCTGGAGGATGCTTACCGCCCCGACGCCGAGAAGATCTACGTGGAAGCCACCAAGCTCGCCAGATTCTGACCTCTCCGTCTCTATCTCTATCTCTATCTCTATCTCTGCCTCTCCCTTCCTCACATTAGCCATCTGGCCAGTCAGCACATCCCCTCTGTGGCCGATGCTTCCCTCGGCATCCCGGTCTATGCTGTGCATGGCATCAACCGGGCGGAGAGGGAGGCGCGGATGCGGGTGCTGCTTGCAGACGATCAGGTGAAGGTGCGTTTTGCCCTCCGCGTCTTGCTCGAACGGCAGCCCGATGTCGCGGTGGTGGGCGAGGCGTCGGATGCGCGCGAACTGGCCGATCAACTCACTGCGACCTGTCCCGACGCGCTCCTCCTCGACTGGGAGCTACCGGGGTTGGCCGCTACGCGAGCGCTCGCAGCGCTGCTCAGGGGCTTCCCTGAGTTGACCGTGATCGCGCTGAGCGGGAGATCTGAGGCACGCCGGGAGGCCGAGATGGCCGGCGCCAGCGCCTTCGTCAGCAAGACCGATCCGCCGGAATGCCTGTTAGCGGTGATGAGAGCGACTTGGCAGGCATCCTGCGGACGTAAGCCGGGGCATGCTGCAACGGGATCACGAAGCGACACGTAATACAGTCAGCGTGCTCCACACGGCTGGCGTCAGACGGACGCCGGCCATCCGGCGCGCCTTCACAAAGACTTCGGAGTGTGCTAAGATCAGCTTGGCGATCGGGGACGAGGTTGTGGAATGATCCTCAGACGACGTAATTTTATGCTCCTGGTGTGCTGCCTGGTCCTTTGCATATCGCTGTGGCGCGACCAGCCGCAGGTTGCTTCCGCCGCGAATGTCACCGAAGGCCCGGTGACGCCGCGACCGACCTTCGAGCGCATCTCCGTCGAGCATGGTCTTTCGCAAAGCTCCGTCAACGCCATGCTTCAGGATCGGCAAGGTTTCCTTTGGTTCGGCACCGAGGATGGCCTGAACCGCTACGACGGCTACGCTTTCACTGTTTTCAAGCCGATCCGAGGCAAACCCGACAGCCTGGCCACCAACTATATTACAGCACTTTGGGAGGACAGCCAGGGCGCGCTCTGGATCGGAACCGACGGCGGCGGGTTGGATCGCTTTGACCGCCTACAGAACACGTTCGACCACTTCCGCAGTGACCAAAGCGACCCTGATTCGCTCAGCAGCAACACGATTCGCACCATCATCGAGGACCGTTCAGGTGTGCTCTGGGTAGGTACGGAGGCCGGTCTGGATGCCTACGATCGCGTGACCAGACGGTTGACACACTACGGGGCCGAGGCCGATCGACCCGGTAGCCTGAGCAATCCCCGCGTGTTTGCATTGCACGAAGATCGGCAGGGGACGCTCTGGGTCGGCACACAGCGCGGGCTGAACCGCCTCGACCCGGCAACCGGCACGTTCACCGTGTATCACCACGACCCCGCCGATCCCGGCAGTCTCAGCGGCGACGCGATCTCAGCGATCTTTGAGGATCGCGAAGGCGCCCTCTGGGTCGGCGCGGGCTGCGACGGACTCAACCGGCTGGATCGTACGACCGGAACGTGGCGTCGCTTCCAGCACGACCAGTTCGATGCGCACAGCTTGAGCGACAACTGCGTTCGTTTCATCGGCCAGGATCGGTCGGGCGCGATCTGGATCGGCACCAGCGGCGGGCTGAACCGCTACGAGGCTGACAGCGGCCCCGAGGGCGAGCGCTTCGTCGCCTTCCACAGCAACCCGCGCGACCCGACCAGCCTCGGCGCTGATGTGCTGCTGTCCTTCCAGGAAGACCGATCAGGCGCACTATGGATCGGCACCTACGGGGCAGGCGTCAGTAAATATGATCGATCCAGCAATCGTTTCAGCCTCTATCGAAACGATCCATACGACCCGAACACCCTGAGCGATAACCAGGTGCGCGCCTTCGTCGAAGACAACTCCGGCATTCTATGGGTGGGGACAGATGGCGGCGGGCTGAACCGCTTCGATCGGGCGACCAATCGGGTCGTACGCTACCGCCAGGAACCCCCCGGATCTGAAGGCTTGCCCTCCGACCGCGTGCGTGCGCTCGCCGTCGACCGCTCCGGCGCGTTGTGGATCGGCACATTGGGCGGCCTGGCGCGCCTCGATCCCGACCAGGGACGCTTCACGCACTATCATCGCGAGCCGGCGAATCCCGATGGCCTGAGCAGCGACGCCGTGCGCGCCATCGTGGAAGATCGCGATGGCACGCTCTGGATCGGCACCCAAGACGGTGGCCTGCACGCGCTTGACCCCCGCAGCGGCAAGTTCACGCGCTACAATCGCAGCACCGCCGACCGGCACGGACTGACGAGCAATGCGGTGCGTGCGCTCCACATCGATCGATTGGGCAGGCTGTGGGTTGGTACGGGTTCCAGCGGGATCTGGCTGTTGGATCGCGCCGGAGAACGCTTCATTCATTTCGACGTCGGCCCGTCCGGCGGTCTGCCCAGCCCCGCAGCTATGAGCATCCACCAGGATCGCGGGGGCACGGTATGGGTGGGCACATTTGGCGGCGGTCTCTGCAAACTGGAAGAAGCATCGCGCGCCTTCACCTGCTACACCGAGCTTGACGGCTTGCCCAACAACGTGATCTACGGCATCCTGGAGGACGATCTGGGCAACTTATGGCTCAGCACGAACCAGGGGCTGGCGCAATTTCATCCGCAGACCGGAATCTTCACCAACTACACGCCGACGGACGGTCTGCAGAGCAACGAATTCAACGGCGGTGCGAGCTACCAAAGTCCCAGTGGCGAGATGTTCTTTGGCGGGATCAACGGCTTCAACGCATTTCGGCCACGCGATGTGCGCCAAAAGAACACCTTTGTCCCGCCGATTGTCCTGACATCGCTCACGCAGGCCAATGAGCCTCTGGCCGGCGGTATGTCTTCGACATCCGTTCGGCCGGTCGTGCTCACATGGCCGCAGAACTTCTTCGAGTTCGAATTTGCCGCACTCAGCTTCACACAGCCTGAGAAGAACCAGTATGCCTACAAGCTCGAAGGCTTTCGAGACGAAAACTGGAACCTCGTGGGCACGAAGCGCTTCGGCCGCTATACCAACCTGCCGGGCGGGTCGTATACGTTACGTCTGAAGGGTTCGAACAGCGACGGCATCTGGAACGAGGAGGGGCTTTCCATCCCGATCACCGTGATACCACCCTTCTGGGAGACATGGTGGTTTGCGCTCCTGCTTGGCGTCATTGTAGCGGGAAGCGTCGGGGGCGGCTATCGCTGGCGCGTGCGCAGCGTTGAGGCGCGCAGCCGCGCGCTGGAGACCCAGGTTGGCGAACGCACACACGAAATCGAGCAGCGCCGCCAGGAGCTCACCGCGCTCTACCACGCTGATGAGGAATTGTATGGCCGTCTGCGCGTCGATGATGTGCTCAAGACGTTGGTGGACATCGCGGTCGATGATCTGAATGCGGACAAAAGCGCGGTGCTCACCTGGGATCGGGGTCGCGAGCGCCTGAGCGTGCGCACAGCCCACGGGTTCAGCGAAGCGTCGATGCGGCAGCTCTCGTTTGCACACGGGCAAGGACTGGCGATTCGCGTGGCCGAGACTGGTGAGCCAGCCATCGTGGAAAACGCCCCCGCGGATCTTCCGCTGGCGGACGAGCCCCCGGCGGCGATGGAGGCCATTATCTCGGAGGGTATCCGCTCCGTGCTGCATCTACCGATCAAGGTGCGGGACGAGATCTTCGGCGTCTTATGTGTCGCGTACGTCCGCGCTCACGCTTTCGGCGCCGACGAACAACGACTGTACGCCGCCCTGGCGGAGCGCGCCGCACGCGCCATTGAGAATGCCAGCTACTTCGATGCCGAATATCGCCGCGCCGAGCAGTTCCGCGTCATCGCCGAAGCGGCGCGCCAGATGGCGCTCTCCGAGGACATCGATTCGGTGCTCATCCGGGTGGTCCGGCTCATCCAATCCACCTTCCGGTATTACCACGTCGGCCTGGGGCTGATCGAGGGAGAAGAGGTGGTCTATCGCGTCGGCGCGGGCGCTCTATGGGATGACCCAGGCTTCACCTTCAAGCCACAGCGATTGAAGGTCGGCAAGGAGGGTCTGACGGGCTGGGTGGCAGGCGCCGGCGAAGCGCTGCTGGTGCCCGATGTGCGGGCAGATGCGCGCTACGTGTGGATGCAGGGCAGCGCCACCCTGTCGGAGGTGATCGTCCCGATCACCATCAAGGGCAGCGTCGTGGGGGTTCTGGATGCCCAGAGCGACCGCCTGGACGCCTTCGACGACAGCGATGTAACCGTCCTCGAATCTCTAGCCAACCAGGCCGCCATCGCGATCCAGAACGCCCGTCTGTACCAGGACACGCGGAATCGGCTCGCACAGCTTACGGCGTTGCAGGAGACGACCCACGCACTGGCCAGCACCCTGGAGCAAGACAAGCTACTCAAGCTCATCATCCAGCAAGCTACCGACCTGCTCGATGCCCGGGGCGGGCTGATCAATCTGGTAGATTGGGAGCGGCAAGAGGATGAGGTAGTCGCCGCCACGGCCGAGACAGCCGAACTTGTGGGCTT
>JALOOE010000141.1 GCA_025454565.1 Anaerolineae bacterium | reverse complement strand
CGAGAATGGCATAAATCCGCTCCGCCGCGGCCTTGCCGGTGGCCCCGGCATGATACTTGATCGCCATCTGGCGCAGCGGCAGGAAGAATTCAGGCGTCAGCAGCAACACCGCCAGCGCCCGGTCGAAGGGCAGCGCGCCGCTCATCAGGCGCAGGCTGGCCTCCAGCGCGACCATCGCCGTAGCCGCGGTCGCTGCCCATTCCATCATCAGCGAGGTCTGGAATGCGGTAGCCAGCACCTCCATCGTGGTCTTGCCGTAGTGCCGGCTGATCTCCTCGATGTTGGTGGCCTGCTCCTTGCTGCGGCCGAACATCTTGAGCGTGGTGATGCCCTGCAGCACATCGAGGAAGAAGGCGCTCATCCAACTCAGCTCGACGAAGCGGCGCTGTGTGATGGCTCTGGCCTGGCCGCCGATCAGCGCCAGCAGCAGGATCAGCATCGGCCCGGCGAAGAGGAGCACCAGCGAGGTCCACGGATCAAGCAGGAAGACGGCGAGGAACACCAAGTCCGGCAGCAGGCCCGCTAGGTAGCGCGCCGGCAGAAACTGGGTGATGTAGTCGTCCAGCGACTCCACGCCCTGGACGGCCGCGTTGACCAGCTCGCCGCTGCGCTCCGACTGGATGTAGGCCGGTCCTAGTGCGTAGAAATGGGCGATGAGCTGCTGGCGCAGATCACCTTTAACGCAGCTGGCCGCGCGCTGGGCCAGCACCTCCTGGCCCCAGATCAGGCAGGCGCGGAGTACCAGCAACCCCAGCATCAAGCCGAGCAGCGGCAGCACCTGGCTCAGGGTTTGGCCCATGCGGAAGACGCGATTGGCGACGCCGCTCAGCAGGATGGCCTGGACGACAAACAACGCTCCCGCGAAAAAACCGGCGCCCACGGCCAGATAGAGCCACGTGAGCGCCGGACGATTCAGTTTGAGCAGGCGTTTTTCGGGCGACAATCAGTAACTCTGCGAGCTGATCTGCACCTTACCGCGGAAGATATAGTAGACGCCCGCGGTGTAGAGCAGCACGAACGGCATGCCGATCACGGCCATGATCAGCATAATCGTCAGCGTGTTGGCTTGCGACGCCGCGTTGAAGATCGTCAGGTTGTATTGCACATCGATCGACGAGATCAGCAGATTCGGGTAGAGACCGATGGCGGCCGAAAAGAGTAGACCGGCGATCATGGCCGACGAGAGGAGAAAGGCGACGAAATAGCGCCCACGGCGCACCATCAGCCAGGCGGCGATCACCGCGGCCAGGGCCGCAGCCGGGAAGAGCACCAGCAACGGCATCTGCAGATAGCGGTCGGCGATCGCGTCGTGCCCCAGCACCGTCCAGAAGACCAGTACCGTGTTGAGGACGAAGAAAATGATCATCAGCCGCGGGACCCAGCGCTTGACGCGCGCCAGCAGCTCGCCTTCCGTCTTCATGCTCAAGTAGATCGCGCCGTGCGTCGCCAGCATGAAGATCGTCGTCACACCCACCAGCAGAGCATAGGGATTCAGCAGATTGAGGAGGGTGCCCCCGATGTTGCCCTGCGCATCGAGCAGCACGCCCTGCATGATGTTGCCGAACGCCACGCCCAACAACAGGGCGATGCCCAGCGAAGAGGCGAAAAACACCCAATCCCAGGCGGTGCGCCATCTCGGAGACGGCCGCTTGCTGCGAAACTCGATCGCGACGGTGCGCAAGATCAGCACCAGCAACACAAGCATCATCGCCGCGTAAAAACCGGAGAAGAGCGAGGCGTAGACCATGGGGAAGGCGGCGAAGAGCGCGCCGCCGCCCAGCACCAGCCACACTTCGTTGCCGTCCCACACCGGACCGATGCTGTTCAGCGAGATGCGCCGCTCATCGTCGTTCTTCGCCAGGAATGGATGAAGGATCCCCACACCCAGATCGAAGCCATCCATGATCAGATAACCGGCAATGATGATGACAAACAGCGCATACCAGACGATATTGAGCCACATCATGTCACCTCCGTAAGCCTATATGCGTCAGGCGCGTGCGCGACGGCGGAAAATATCCTTGAAGGTGTCCGGCAACGATGTCACCGCGGCATCGGCCTCCGCCAACGGCTCCGGCCCGTGCTGGATCTTCTCATTCAGCAGGTAGATGAACAGGACGAATAAAAGCGCGTAAAGCGCCACAAACATCAAGACAGACATGAATACCTGCACGCCGCTCAGGTTGGGCGAGACGGCGTCGACCGTGCGCAATAGGTCCCAGACGATCCACGGCTGCCGGCCGAACTCGGCCGTCCACCAGCCGGAGAGGGTCGCCAGTTCGGTGAGAAAAATACTGAAGACAAAGATCCACAGCAGCCAACGCGTTCGCCAGATGCGCTGCTTCCACACCGCGAACAGCGCGCCGAGCAACCCGATCGCAATGAACAGGCCGCCCAGGTTGATCATTAAGTGATACACCTGGAACGTCAGGTTGATCGGCGCCCAGACGTCGGACGGGAAGGAGTTGAGACCCTGAACTGTGGCATTGATGTTGCCGTAGGCCAGGAAGCTCAGCAGGCAGGGGATGCTGATGCCCGTGGTCGTCTGAGCCGCTGTGTTCACCCATCCCACGATGTACATGGGCGCACATGATTGGTCTGTCCAGAGACCTTCCATCGCGGCCAGCTTGACCGGCTGGTAGTCCGTCACCGCGGTCGCTTGCATCGCGCCGAAGGCAGGCACCTGCAAAATACTGAACACGACAAAGACCGGCAGAGCCACCTTGAATGTCGCCTTGCCCAGCTCGACAAACCTGCCCCTCAGCACATAGAAGGCGCCCACACTGAGCACGAACGAAGCGCCCACCATCCAGGAGGCCACCCACGTGTGCAGGATGCGTGGGATGAACGATGGCGTGAAGACAACCTCCCTGAAGCTCGTCATGAAGGCCAACGTGCCGATCGATGTCTGCGCCAGCTCATAGCCCGCGGGCGTCTGCATCCACGAATTCGCCATGATGATCCACAGGGCACTGAAGTGCGCGCCGAACACCACGATGAAAGATGAGAGCAGCCACATGCGCGGCCCCAGCCGGTTGCCGCCGAAGAGCATCAACCCCAGGAACCCGCCCTCCAGGAAGAAAGCGAAGATGCCCTCCGCTGCCAGCAGGCTCCCGAAGATGTTGCCCACGAAGCGGGAGTAGTCGGCCCAGTTGGTGCCGAACTCGAACTCCTGGACCAGGCCGGTGGCGACGCCCATGGCAAACACCAGGCCATAGACCTTCACCCAGAAGAACGAAAGCTGCCGCCATTTGGGATCCTTGGTGCGGACATAGATGACACCGATCACAACCAGCAGCAGGCCCAGGCCCATCGATATCGGTGGGTAGATGAAATGAAAGCTGGCGGTGAGGGCGAATTGCAAGCGGGAGAGCAGTTCGGGATTCATGACGCTTCTCCTCGTATGATAGTAATCGGAGCGAACCGGCGTGTCAATAGCAGCTTGTATTATGAGCGAGCATTATTTCACTGTCAAACGCGGGCAAGCAGCGAGATGGACGGCTGCATGACGGTCCCGCCGAGCTCACTATTGCGCGTCGACATTAATTCGGAATGTCGCTTGGAACGTGCCACCCGGCTCGGTGAGACGCAAGCCATGCCCGGTGACCAGCGCGTTGGTCGGCGCGGTCATCGGCTCGAATGCAATGAAGTCTTTGCTGCGCGGCGCGTAGACCTGCGCGCACGGGTAGCCTTCGAGGAATTCCACGGTGACGCGGCGGCCGCCGCCCGCCAACGCGAACGATGGCTGGCCGGCCAACATGATGAAGCCATCGTCGAACTCGCGCGCGCCGAGGGGCGCGTCGAGCACAGCGAACGACTCCTCCTGTCCCGTTGGGATATTGCGCCCATCCAGCACCAGATGCCGCATCGCCGGCATCGCCAGGCGCCACTCAGCACGCGGCAGACCGGGAAGCCGGAAGTAGGGGTGAAAGCCGAAGCTCATCGGTACGCGGCTGCCGCCGTCCGCGATCAGCGTCGTCGCGATCGTGAGACTGGCCGGCCGGATCGTCGCGGTCAACTCCAGCCGGTGCGGGAACGGGAAGATCGCGAGGAGGTCGTCGCGACGCCAATCGAGCCGGGCGGTCAGCGTATCGGGACACGCTTCATTCACTTCCCAGGCAAGGTCAGTCCACGACACGCCGTGACTGGGCAGCCCGTTGCGGTCGAAGTGGAGCAGCGGAGACGCGGCATCCAGTTCCACCTCGCGGCCGGCCGCCGCATAGCGCAGACCGTCGAGGCGGTTCGCCCACGGGTGCAAGATGGGGATACCGCAGGTCGTGCCCGTCCGGATGGCGCCTTCGAGATCTTCCACGCGGCCCAGCAACTCCGCACCACGATGGCGCAGCGATGCGCCGAGCATCCCGCGGCCCGGCAGAAAGACGGCCTGCAAATCGCCGGCGATCAGGGTGCGCGCAGCCGGATCGAGCATCAAGAACGCTGCGGATCCGGGAGCTGATGGATTGCGAGTCATGTTGCCTCCGCCCCCGAACATGTGCGCGTCAACTTCTGCCGCGCATGGCGCGGTAGCGGCGGATCAGCGCGTTCGTTGAACTGTCGTGCTTGAGGTCAGGCATCTCTTCACTCTCCAACTCCGGGACGATGCGCCCCGCCAGCGCCTTGCCCAGTTCGACGCCCCACTGGTCGAACGCATCGATGTGCCAGATGACGCTCTGCGTGAAGACGCTGTGCTCGTACAGCGCGACCAACTGGCCCAGCAGCTCCGGCGTGAGCCGCTCGGCCAGGATGACGCTGCTCGGCCGGTTGCCTTCGAAGGTGCGGTGCGGCGCCAGCCACTCGGGCGTACCCTCAGCCTTAACTTCAGCCTCAGTCTTCCCGAAGGCCAACGCCTCCGCCTGCGCGAAGACGTTGGACATCAGCAGATCGTGGTGATTGCCCAGCGGATTGAGGGAATGGGCAAAGCCGATGAAGTCGCACGGGATCAGTTTGGTGCCCTGATGGATCAATTGGTAGAACGAATGCTGCCCGTTGGTGCCGGGTTCGCCCCAGAAGATGGGGCCGGTCTGGTAGTCCGTGATGGTGGCGCCGTCGAGCGTGACGCGCTTGCCGTTGCTCTCCATCGTCAACTGCTGCAGATAGGCCGGGAAACGCTTGAGATACTGATCGTAGGGTAAGACGGCCACGGTCTGCGCGCCGAAAAAGCTGTTGTACCAGACGGACAGCAGGCCCATGAGCACCGGCAGGTTCTTGTCAAACGGCGCGGTGCGGAAATGCTCATCCATCGCGTGGAAGCCGGCCAGCAGCGCTCGGAAGTTCCCCGGCCCGATCGCCAGCATCGTCGAGAGGCCGATCGCCGAGTCCATCGAGTAACGGCCGCCGACCCAATCCCAGAAACCGAACATATTGGCCGTATCGATGCCGAAGTCCGCCACAGCCGCCGCATTGGTCGATACGGCGACGAAGTGTTTTGCGATCGCGCTGTCGTCTTTGAGCACCCTTAGCGCCCATGCACGTGCGGTGCGCGCATTGGTCATCGTCTCCTGCGTGGTGAACGTCTTGGACGAGACGATGAAGAGCGTCTCCGTGGCATCGAGATCGCGCGTGGCCTCGGCGAAGTCGGTGCCGTCCACGTTCGACACGAAGCGGAAAGTCATATCGCGATCCGCGTAGGTGCGCAGCGCCTCATAGGCCATGACGGGGCCGAGATCCGACCCGCCGATGCCGATGTTGACGATGTTGCGAATACGTTTGCCGGTATACCCTTGCCACTCGCCGGTGCGCACGCGCCGGGCGAAATCGGACATCTTGTCCAGCACGGCATGCACATCCGGCACGACATTGTGACCGTCGACGAAGATGCGTTGATGCCGAGGCGCACGCAGCGCGACGTGCAGCACGGCGCGGTTCTCGGTGATGTTGATTTTGTCGCCGCGGCACATGGCGTCGATGCGTTCAGCCAGGCCACTCTCCCCGGCGAGGCTGAGCAGCAGACGCAGCGTCTCGTCGGTGATGCGGTGCTTGGAGTAGTCCAGGAACAGGCCGGCTGCTTCAACCGTGAAGCGCTCGCCGCGCTCCGCATCTTGCGCAAACAGCGTCCTGAGATGGACATCTTTTATCTGCCGATAGTGAGCCGCAAGCGCCTGCCATGCCGGGCGCTGCGTGATCGATGTGATATCAGCCACGATGAATTCCTCCGCTTCAACCGCCCCCATGCTGCACAGCCGATAGCCCCCCATCGCCGGCCCCGGTGGGTTACTGTAGTAGCTGGCATTATACCAGTCGTTGGCCCATTTCCACACATTGCCCGCCATGTCCGACGCGCCGTATGGACTGGCCCCGGCCGGGTAGCTGCCGGCTGCGCTGGTTGGCAGGCAGTGCGACGTGAAGTTCAACCAGGCCGCGCTGGCGAACTCGCGGCGCACCCTCAGTTCCTACGTGCGCGGTGAGTGGGCACTGAGGAGCAACGCTATTTGCGCGGGGACTGCACCGGCCTGGTCGCGTTGGAGTTCGTCAATCCCGACAGCACCCGCTTCGTGCACGGCGCGC
>JALOOE010000140.1 GCA_025454565.1 Anaerolineae bacterium | reverse complement strand
TGTGAATATCCGCTCGTCTCAGCGAGGAGACCTTGACGCGCGGTGCGCGTGAATCCTCAGGAGGACCCTCTGCCGCCTTACCGAATTGAGGAGCCAGGCACTCCCCGACCGTCCATCCTTTGACCCTCGTTTTCATCCACCCAATCGCAAAGGAGTGATCCAAGATGGCCGTCGAAGCCAAGAAAGCCGTCCTCGGCTACATGCCGGAGGACACCCCGCCCATCGGCGCCATGCTGAGCCTCGGTTTTCAGCAGGTGCTGACTATGTTCCCGGCGACGGTCCTCGTCGCCATCCTCACCAAGTTCGACATCGGCGTCACGCTGCTCGCCAGCGGTATCGGCACGATCATCGCCCTGCTGGTCACCAAGCGCCGCATCCCGATGTATTACGGCTCCAGCTTCAGCTATATCACCGTTATCATCACTGTCATGGCGCTCTACGCGCCCGCATGTTTCAATGATCCCACAACGAAGTTTTGCCCGGAAGGCGTCAGGTTGGCGCAGGTAGGCATCCTCGCCACGGGGGTTCTGGAAATTCTCATCGGCCTGCTGATCATGTGGATCGGGAAGTCGGCCCTTGACAAGGTGCTGCCTCCAATCGTGACCGGCTCCGTCGCCGTCGTCATCGGTATCGCGCTGGCAGGCGCCGCGCTCAACATGGCGTCGGCCAACTGGCTGGTGGCATTCGTCACTCTGTTCTTCACAGTGGTCTTCTCGGTCTATTTGCAGGGCAGGGGACTACTCGGCATGCTGCCCATTCTGCTGGGCGCCGTCGTCGGCTATCTGATATCGATCCCGCTTGGCTTGGTCAATTTCGGCGCAGTCGCTGCGGCTCCCTGGTTCGCGGTGCCGAACATCACCTTGCCGGCCTTCACCGACCCGCGCGCGTTCGGCGTCGTCTTCAGCATCGCGCTGATCGCTATCGCCACGGTCCCCGAGTCCACTGCCCATCTCTATCAGATGAGTCTCTACATCGACCAACTGGCGAAGGACCTTGGCCGTGCGCCGAAGGAGATCAAGAAGCTGATCGGCCTGAATCTCGTTGCCGACGGGGCAGACGATCTGGTCGCCGGAATGTTGGGCGGCTGTGCGGGCACCAACTACGGCGAGAATAACTCGCTGATGGCGATCACCCGCAACTACTCGGTGCCGGTGCTCTTCACGGCCGCCGGCATCGCCATCCTGCTGGCCTTCATCGGCAAGCTGGCCGCGCTGGTCGGGACCCTACCAGTGGCCGTGACCGGCGGCCTGGCGATCTATCTGTTCGGCGTCATCGGCATGCAGGGTATCGCGCTGCTGCAGAGTGAACGGGTGAACCTGTTCGATCCCAAGAATCTGGCCATCGGCGCCACCATCATGGTGCTGGGCATCGGCGGCAACCTGGCGCTGAAACAGACGGCCACGGGCGTGCCTGACGGCCTGTTCCCCTTCAGGATTCCGTTCTTCTTCCCTGAAGGCATCCCGGCCATCGTCTTCGCAGCGATTGTGGGGATCCTGCTGAACGTGCTTTTCGTTGTGTTGCCACCATCGAAATTCGGTGTGACGGAACGGAGCAATATCGAATTCTAGAAGCCAGAAACTGGAAGCTGGCGGCTGACCAGCTTCCAGTTTCGGACCAGTGGAGGTGTCACTGTTGCAACCCTTCGATTATGTCGTTCCCAAGAGTCACGCCGAAGCCAGCGCGTTGCTCGTCGAGGGTGCTGGGATCGTGCGGCCGCTAATGGGCGGCACGGACCTGCTGATCCGTATGCGGGGCGGGTTCGTCCGACCTGAGCGGGTGATCGATTTGAAAGGCCTGCCGGGGATGTGCGACATCCGGCCGGGCGAACAGGGTTGGCTGGTCGTCGGCGCGGCATGCACCATGAATCAGGTGGCGCTCCACCCGCTGGTACAGCAGCACTACGATCTGCTGGCGCAAGCATGCAACGCGGTGGCCTCCTATCAGCTTCGCAACCGCGCCACCGTCGGCGGCAACATCTGTAACGCCAGCCCGGCCGCGGACACGGCGCCCGCGCTCTACTGCTTGGATGCGCTGCTCGAGATTTGCGGGCCGGGCGGCGCCCGACGGGCGCCCATCGCCGAGTTCTTCCTCGGACCGGGCAAGACCGCGCTGCGTCCGGGCGAATTCCTCACTGCCATCCATCTCCCCCCCGCCCCAACTGACGCATGCGGTGTCTTCAGCAAGCTCGGCCGCACGAAAATCGGCGACATCTCAATGGTGAGCGCGGCGGTGCTGGTCGATTACGGACTGCCGATTGCGGATTTCGGATTCACCGAGACACGCACAAGCCACACTCGACAATCCACAATCCGCCATGTGCGCATTACCCTCGGCGCGGTGGGGCCGACACCGCTACGAGCAACTGAAGCCGAAGCCGCGTTGGCACTGGACCCATCACCGGAAGGAGTGAAGCGCGCCGCCGACCTGGCCGCTGCGGCCGCCCGACCCATCGACGACATCCGGGCCAGCGCCGCCTATCGGCGGGCGATGGTGGCGGTGTTAGTGCGCCGTGGCATCGAGGCGGCGCTCGCGCCTTCGTCTTCGGTCCTTCGTCCTGCGTCCGCTGGAGGCGCCGCATGAGCCACACCATCGCTCTCACCGTCAACGGAGAACGCTACAGGCTCGACGTGGCCGCGCATCACACGCTGCTCCAGGTGCTGCGCGAGCAATTGGTGCTGACCGGCACCAAGAACGGCTGCGAGGCCGGCGAGTGCGGCGCTTGCGCCGTGCTCATCACCTGGCCGGGGGCAGAACGTGCCGAGCCGGTGAACTCCTGCATGGTGCTGGCGCCTGAAGCCGACGGCGCCGAGATAGTCACCATCGAAGGATTGATCCACGACGACCAGCTCGATCCGCTGCAACAGGCGTTCCTCGCCACGGGCGCCACGCAGTGCGGCTTCTGCACGCCGGGCATCGTTGTCAACGCCCGCGCCTTGCTTGACCGTAATCCCGACCCCACTGAGACCGAGATTCGTGAGGCGCTCGTCGGCAACCTCTGCCGCTGCACCGGCTACATCCGTATCATCGAGGCAGTTAAGATGGCGGCGCGTGTAGGGAGGGAGGTGGTGGGATGAGCAGGGAGCAAGGCGCAGGGATCAGGAATCAGGAGTCAGTGGATGGTGGTCGCCCATCGGCGGCCGCCCGGCGTCCGTCGCTCATCGGCGCCAGCCCGCAGCGCATCGAAGGTCGCGAGAAGGTGACAGGTGCGGCGACCTACGTCGACGACATGCAATTTGGCCCGAATCTGCTCCACGGCGCGCTGAAACGCAGCCCGGTCGCGCATGCGCTGATCAAACGGATCGACGTGAGCCGAGCGAAAGCGCTGCCGGGCGTGCGCGTGATCATCACCGGCGAGGACTTTCCAGGCTATACCGGCCTGTACCTCAGCGACCGTCGCATCTTTGCGCTGGATCGCGTGCGTTTCGTGGGCGAGCCGGTGGCGGCGGTGGCGGCCGACACGCCAGAGATCGCGGCGCACGCGCTGGAGCTGATCGACGTTGCGTATGAGCCGCAACCATGCGTCTTCGATCCGGAGTTCGGCGCCAGCCCCGAAGCGCCGCTTCTGCATCCGGAGTTGGGCGACTACGCGTGCCAGCCGTTCATCTTGCCGCAAGCGGGCACCAACATCTCCAACTGGTTCAAGGTGCGCAAGGGCGACATGGCACAGGGCTGGGCCGAGGCGGATCTCGTCTACGAGCATAAATATCGAGTGCCGCATATCCAGCATGTGCCGATGGAGACGCATGTCTGCGTAGCGCAGCAGGACGTGAACGCGAGAATCACTCTCTGGTCCTCCAGCCAATCCCCCTTTGCCCAGCGCAACCTGATCGCCAAGGCGCTGCACATCAGCCACAGCAAGCTGCGCGTCATCACGCCCCATGTCGGCGGCGGCTTCGGCTCGAAGGCGGGCGTCAGCATCGAGGGTGCGGCCGTTGGGCTCGCCATGCACGCCAAAGGCCGGCCCGTCAAGCTGCGCATGACGCGCGAGGAGGAGTTTTACACGACCTTCGTGCGCCAGGGGCTGGTCGCGCACATCAAAATGGGCATGACGCGGGATGGCCGAATCACCGCCGTGCAGAATCGTTTCTATTGGGACGGCGGCGCATACACCGAATACGGCGTCAACATCACCCGCGCTGCCGGCTACAGCGGCACGGGCCCCTATTTCGTGCCAAACATCCACGTCGACAGCTATTGCGTCTACACCAACCACCCCATCGGCGGTGCGATGCGCGGCTTCGGAATGCCGGAAATCCATTGGGGCATCGAGCAGCACATCGACCAGATGGCGCACCAATTGGGTCTCGATCCGATGCAGGTGCGGTTGACCAACTGTCTGAAGGACGGCCAGGAAACGCTGACCGGCATGGTCATGCATCCGACCGGACTCAGCCAATGCATCCAAAAAGCGGCGGATGCCATTGGCTGGGGCAAACCGAGCGCGCCGTCCGGCGCGCACAAACGCCGCGGCAAGGGGCTGGCGGCGATGTGGAAAGCGCCTGCGATGCCGCCGAATCCCGGTTCCAGCGCGACCCTGCGCATGAACGAGGATGGCACGGCCACCGTCAGCATCGGCGGCGTGGACATCGGCCAGGGCGCGCTGACCGCGATGGCGCAGCTTGCCGCCGAGGGGCTGGGCGTCAAGATCGCCGATGTGCGGGTCAATACCGTCGACACCGACTTCAGCCCCTACGAGTGGCAGACCGTCGCCAGCCGTCTCACCTGGAGCATGGGCAACGCGGTGTTGCAAGCCGCCGAGAACGCCAGACGCCAGATCCTCCAGACCGTGGCCGAGGCATGGCATGAGCACATCGATGATCTGGATATCATCGACGGCCAGGTGGTAAGCTATACGACCGAAGAATCGAGGCCGCTGCGGGACATCGTGATCTACGGCATGCAGCGACCGGATGGCACCTGGATCGGCGGCCCAGTGGTGGGACAGGGTCACTTCATGCCGGAATACGTGACGCCGCTCGATCCTGAAACGGGCCAAGGACCACGCGCAGTGGTCCATTTCACCACCGGCTGTCAAGCAGTCGAGGTGGAGGTGGACGACGAAACGGGCGAGGTGCAGGTGCTAAAGATCGTCTCCGCCTACGACGTTGGCCGTGCGATCAATCCCGACATGGTACGCACACAGATGGAAGGCGGCGCGGTGCAGGGGATGAGCACGGCGTTGCTCGAAGGCATCATCTTCGACAGCACCGGCGTGCCGCGCAACCCAAACTTCACCGACTACCGAATCGCCACCGCGGTCGATGCGCCCCTGGAGACGGAGAACATCATCGTCGAAGTGCCGCAGGACGATGGCCCCTTCGGCGCGCGGGGCGTGGGCGAGCACCCGATGGTGCCGACTGCGCCGGCCATCGCCAATGCGGTGTATCACGCGGTCGGGGTGCGCGTGGACTGCATGCCCATCACAAGCGAGAAAGTGTGGGCAGCGCTCGCCGGTGAGCCGGCTGTGTAGAGAGTTTGCAGACGGCGTGTTCACAACACCGAGGCGGCGTAGGGCAAACGTATGGCTTGCGTCAAAGTGTGGCTGTTGCAGCAATCTTGTGATTGGGATATAATCAGTGCAACGAATTATCGTCGCCACGTGGCGCGCCGTGTGATTTGTCGCTGCTTCTTGCCTTATGGTGCAAGTGACAGAACATCCTGTGCTTGCACAACAGGAGGTACCTGATGTCGAAGTCGACAGGGATCGCCATGCTGGTGGCGGTCGTGCTGCTTGTCGGGTGCGGCTCGGCCGCGCAACCCACAGCGCCCAAAACCCCTGAACCGTTCATGTTAGCGTTGCCGCGGCTCGTTGTGAGTATCGACAACGACGGCAACCCCAAAGTCTTCGGCCTCTCCCCTGCCACGTTCGGCATGGACGCCAGGCTGCCCAAGCCGCTGGTTGATTCCCTCGTTGCGGGTGACGTGCAGCACATCGAGGCCCGCGTGGTCGGCGATGGTCTGAAGCTGTTCGCCAACGGCAAACCGCTTCCTTATATCGGCTGGAACGATGAAGGGCTGATACAGGGCGTTGATCTGGCGCAAGCGTTCACTGGACAAGACCTGAGCGCGGCCAAGAAGCTCCTGCCGATCCTGCGCAGACTGGGGCTCGATGTCGTAGTCCGCCTGCCGAAGAAAGCGGGCGCCGCCGACATCGCGCTCATCAGCTTGGAGGAGGGAGCGAAGACCGCGCCTCAGCCATCCGGTGGCCCGCCCACTGCGATCGTGAAGATGGATCTCAAGATCGATGACAAGGGGCAACCCGGCATCCTCGATGTGACCGCGGCAGATCTGGCGACGCTGGGGATGACCATGGGGCCAGTGCTCGATCAAGAAACGCTGCAACGACTTCAGAAGGCCAACATCCAGCATCTGTTGGTCCGCACGAAGCCCGGCGGGATCTACCTCTATTCCAATGGCAAGCCTCTGCCGTACTTGGTATGGGACGCTCGGTTTCTGGCGAATGCGGCCGAGTTATACGGCAAGTTGGCTCCCGACAGCCCGTATCGGGAGCTGATCAACATGGTGGCTCC
>JALOOE010000139.1 GCA_025454565.1 Anaerolineae bacterium | reverse complement strand
CACGGATCGCTCCCGGCAAATTCCGCGCCGTAGAGCACCGCGTCGCCCAGGCCGCGCGGCTCCGCCTGCCGCGTGTAGAAGAAGCGGGTTTCACTGTTGGTATAGGCCAGGTCTTCGAGCAGACGTTCGTTGCCGGCGCGTTGGAGCGCGGCCGTCAGCTCAGGATCGGCGTCGAAATGATCCTCGATGGCCTGCTTCCGCCGTCCGGTGACGAGCAGAATCTGCCGAACGTCGGCGGCCTCAAGCTCCTCAGCCACATACTGCACCACCGGCTTCCGCCCGACCGGCAGCATTTCCTTTGGCATCGACTTTGTGGCAGGCAGCAGTCGCGTGCCCAACCCGGCGACCGGGACGATGGCTTTGGTGACCGGTGAAGGGGTGGTGGATAGAGGCATCGGTGGCTCCTTGGAAGTCAGCAGGTCAGCAGGTCAGCAGGTCAGCAAGTCAGCAAGTCAGCAAGTCAGCAAGTCAGCAGGTCAGCGAATCACGGCTGTGCCATTCGCTATTCGCTATTCGCTCATTCGCTTGGTTCTTGGTCTTCAAGCGCGGCGACACCCGTCACGACGACCGGTCCGAGCACGTCGCCGGTTTCGGCATTGATCTTTTTGTGGGCGTCATCGCAGTACGGGAAGGTGGCGGATTGCCAGCAGCGACAGAACTTGACCCGCTTCCCGGTCGGGATCTGTTCTTCGTGGCGGCGCGGCAGGTTCAGTGTGTTGATCATGGTGGCTCCCTCTATGCGCAGGGCACTGGCGACTCATGGTCGGCGACCTCGGTCGCTCGGAAGTGCCCGGCGCCTGAAACCGAATCATCCCGCAAACTCGAACGCGGGCAACCCGCGCACGCCCGGCCTGGCGACGAAGATGCTGCCGGCGTGCGGCTGCTTCGCCAGCGCCTCATCGCTCAACCCGACGCGCGCCGAAGTGATATATAACTCATCCAGGTTCGGGCCGCCGAACCACGGCGCCGTGACGCGTTCCACCGGTAGTTCGATCACTGCGAGCGCCTCACCGGTGTGTGGGTTCCAGCGCACAACGCGCCAGCCGCCCCAGTATGCCACCCACAGCATCCCCTCGGCGTCGATGGTCATGCCGTCCGGAGAACCCGGTCCGTCCGGGGTGTGAACCACCGGTCGCGGGTTGGCGATGGCGCCGGTCTCGATATGGTGCTCGAATGCCACGACCATCAGCGTCGGCGTGTCGATGTAGTACATCGTCCTGGCGTCGTGACTCCAGGCGATGCCGTTGGCGACCGTGATATCGCCCCACATCTTGTGGACGCTGAGGTCCGGGTCGAGCCGGTAGAGGCTGCCTCCGCCCTTGGCATCCTCCGCCTGGCGCATCGTTCCCGCCCAAAAGCGGCCGGCCGGATCGCACTTGCCGTCGTTGAAGCGGTTGCCGGGCAGATGCGCCTCCGGATCGGCAATCAGGGTCAGCTTGCCGCTCTCCAGATCGAGCGCCGCGAAGCCGTCGCGCAATGCGAGCATCACGCCGCCCGACCGTCGCGGCACGATCGTGCCGACCGGCTGGCCGACGTCGATCGCCCGATCGGACCCGGCTGCCGGGTCGAAGATATGCACCGCGCAACCGGAGATATCCACCCAGTAGAGAGTTTGGCTGCGGGCATCCCAGATCGGGCCTTCGCCCAGCAGGGCTCTGGCGTCGAGGAGGAGTTCGGCTTGGTGTGTTTGTGGCATTTTGTGAGCCCCATGGTTCCCAAAATACTGATGACCAAAGACGAAAGACCGAAGACCAAGAGTCGCCGCGAATCCTCCTCGGTCTTTGGTCTTTCGTCCTTTGTCCGTTATCTCAGCGCCTGCGGCACATAGGCAGGCAAAGCCTGCGCCGCGAAGATCGGCTGCAGGCGAGCGAAGCGCTGCCGGCCGTCCACCAACGGGATGCTCGGCCAATCGTCGCCGATCAGCGGGCGAGCGTAGCGGACGAAGTCGTCGGTCACGTCGCAGCCGTTCGGGGCGATCCATTCCTTCGGGAAAGCGCGCTCCGAATTGGCCACCAGTTCCAGCGGCACTTTGTCGAAGCGCACGTTGTAGATCGGGCCGGGCTCGCGCAGGATCGTGCTCATCCAGCCGGAGCCGTCCTGGGCCGCCACGAGCACCGCCTTCTGCCCGACTTTGTACGCCTCGTCCAGGTCCACCGTCGAGGCGTAGATCATGCTGTGGCGCTGATCGGTACCGGGCACGTTGCCGCGCGCCGCGCCGGATGCCGCTAACCCGACCGTATTCAGATAGTTGACCACCGTCTGCGCGACCGTCGTTTCGCTGGCGCCGAACATGGTGTGGCCGAAGCTGTCTTTGCGCTCGCCGAGGCTGCCCACGTCAAAGCCCTCGCTGACGACCACGATGCAGCGGCCGGAGCGTTTGAGCTCGTCGTTGACGTTGTCCGCCATCTGCGCCATGCTGACCTTCGACTCGGCCAGGTAGATTTGGAGCGGCAGCTCGCGCTTGGGATCGGCCAGCCGCGCCGCGGCCGGGATGAAGCCGATCTTGCGGCCCATCGCCTGGAGCACCAGCACCGGGTCGGCCGGGGATGAGCCGGCGTTTTCCTCGTTGGCGCCCTGGACGTTCAGCGCCCAGTAGCGCGCGGTCGAGCCGTAACCGGGCGTGTGATCGACCAGCTTGAACGCCGAGTCGCCGACGTCGTTGTCGATGGTCTTGGGCACGCCGGTCGCGATCAGCTCGAGGCCCATCTCCTGCGCCAGCACCGCGATCTTGTGCGCGGTGTCCATCGAGTCGTTACCGCCGTTGTAGAAGAAGTAGCCGATGTTGTGCGCCCGGAAGACCTCGATGACGCGCGCGAAATCTTCCTTCTGCTTGTCCTTCAGCTTGTAGCGGCAGGTGCCGATGCTGCCGGCCGCCGGGGTGACGCCCAGCAGCGCGATCTCCTCGGCCGGCTGCGCAGACAGGTCGAGCAGCTCTTCCTTCAGCACCCCCTCGATGCCGTGGAAACCGGCGTAGACCGTGCCGAAGACGTCCGGCATGGCGTGGCACGTCTCCACGACCCCGCGCAGGCTGCTGTTGATCACCGGCGACGGGCCGCCGGATTGGGCGACGATGACATTCTTGACCATATCGTACCCCCTACGCCTGATACGCCCGCGCCGTCACATCCCCGCCTTCGCCCGTCCAGTTCGTGTGGAACATCTGGCCGCGCGGCTTGTCGGTGCGCTCGTAGGTGTGCGCGCCGAAGTAGTCGCGCTGGGCTTGCAGCAGGTTGGCCGGCAGCCAGTCGCGGCGATAGCCGTCGAAGAAGGCCAGCGCGCTCGACATGGTGGGCGTCGGGATGCCCAACTCGATGGCTTTGGCGACCACGCGGCGCCACGCGGCCTGCGCGCCCATCACCGCTTCCTGGAAGTAAGGCGTCACCAGCAGATTGGTCAGATTCGGGTCGGCGTCGAACGCCTCTTTGATCTTGCCCAGGAAGACCGAGCGGATGATGCAGCCGCCGCGCCACATCAGCGCGATGCCGCCGAAGTTGAGATTCCACTTGTAGGCCGCGGCCGCAGCGCGCATCAGCATGTAACCCTGGGTGTAGGAGACGATTTTCGAAGCGTAGACCGCTTCTTCCAGGTCGGCGATGAACGCGGCTTTGTCGGCGATGGCGGTGGGTCTCGGCCCTTGCAGCACGGCCGAAGCAGCGACTCGCTCATCCTTCAGCGAGGAGAGCGCGCGGCCGAACACCGCTTCACCGATCAGTGTCAGCGGGATGCCCTGATCCAGCGCAGAGATGACCGTCCACTTGCCGGTGCCCTTCTGACCGGCGCGATCGAGGATCACGTCGATGGTCGCCGAACCGTCCGCATCCCGATAGCCGAGGATATCGCGGGTGATCTCGATCAGGTAGGATTCGAGCTTGCCCTGGTTCCAGCGCGCAAAGACCTGATGCATCTCGTCGTTGGGCATCCCCAAGGCTTCCTTCATCAGATGGTAGGCCTCGGCGATGATCTGCATGTCGCCATATTCGATGCCATTGTGCACCATCTTGACGAAGTGGCCGGCGCCGTTCTCGCCCACCCAATCGCAGCAGGGAACGCCGTTCGGGTCCCCCTCCGGCACCTTCGCGGCGACCGCTTGCAGGATCGGCTTGACGGCCGGCCACGCGGCCGGTGAACCGCCCGGCATGATCGACGGGCCGTGGCGCGCGCCCTCCTCGCCGCCGGAGACGCCGGTGCCGATGTAGAGCAGCCCTTTGGACTCGACGTAGGCGGTGCGGCGGATGCTATCTTCATAGTTCGAGTTGCCGCCATCCATGATGATGTCGCCCGGCTCCAGCACGCCCAGCAGCTTCTCGATGAAATCATCCACCGGCTGGCCGGCCTTCACCAGCATCATCACCCGCCGCGGCCGCTTGAGCAATCCGGCCAACTCCTCCAGCGAATGTGCGCCGATGACCTTGGTGCCCTTGGCGCTGCCCGCCAGGAATTCGTCCACCACCGAGGTGGTGCGGTTGTAAACGGCCACGGTGAAGCCGTGATCGTTCATGTTAAGAACCAGGTTCTGGCCCATCACGGCCAGGCCGATGAGCCCGATGTCTGCCTTGGACATGGAATTTCCTCTCATGCTGATTTGCTGATTTATTGATTTGCCGATTTCACCCGGTAGAGCATCTCGCCGGCCTTCGGCACCAGCAGGATGCCTTCGGCTTCCCGCCCCTTCCACTCGTCCAGGTTGATGGTCGCCGGGTCGATGTAGCCGAGATTGAGCCGTTCACAATGCTCGCGCGTGATGCCGGTCGCCAGCGTGACCTGGATGCGGCACTCTTCCATGCCGGTCACCGGATCGTACGTGCCCTGGCCGCGTGCATGAGTGGAGTGCGCCAGCACCCCGCCGGGGATATCCTTGAACTTATCCCACTGCTTGAGGAAGTAGTCCCGACAGTGGTAACCGATCTGGTCCAAGATGCGGCCGTGGGTGTAGGAGACCTCGGTGATGTGCGGCGCGTAGATGATCACCTCACCGCCGTCCGCGATGGCCGGCTCCATCTTGTACATCCCTTTCGCGCCCGTCCAGATGTCGTCATACAGGTGCGGCATCACCGAGAGCACGCGCTTGTATGGCTTCTCGACCCAAACGACATGAACCTGGCTCGACAGGTCGGACGCCCCCTCCCAGGCCTCTTCCGGCGTGCCGGCATAGAGCCCGTTGAGGGGCGGCACAGCCATATGAGCCCCGCCGTGCGAGCCTTCGCCCTTGGCCGGAGCAACGACCATCGAGAAGCACAGCTTGGGCCGGTCGATCATGGCCGCGGCGCGATTGATGACCGCCCGCACCGGCGTGTGCTTCGTGCCGATGATGACGTAATTGGTCATCACCGCGCCCAGCCAGTGGGTGAAGTTGATCACCTCCGCGCCGCTGATGCCGGGGAAGAAGTACTTGTTGCCGCCCGAGAAGCCGACCACTTCGTGCGGGAAAGTCGGCCCGCAGATCACGAGCAGATCGTAGTCGAGCACGAGCCGGTTGACCGTGACCGGCACCTCCTGGCGAAACAGCCCGCCGGTGAGCGTATCGATCTCGTCGGCCGTGATCGTGCCGAGCCTGACCAGCGCAGCCGGGTCGTCCCAGGCATGGTTGAAGATGCGCGTACCGGCGTATTTTGTCGCACGCTCCTCGGCGGTGATGCCCACCAGCCGGTTGAGCGCGTCGTCGCTCATCGCGATATGCGTGCCGAGCGCGACCAGGTAGTCCAGCTTCGCGGCCTTCCCGCCGATCGCCTCGTGGAACAGCCGGAAAAGCTGGCCGTTGGGCGCGGTGCGCGTGCCGTCCGGGATAATGACGAGCACGCGCTTGCCGCTCACATCCGCTTGCGCGAAACCCTCGAAGACCAAATCCCTGATCTCAGCGTCGCTCAGGAAGCGATCGGTGTAACCTTTGCCGATGACCATGAAAACCTCCAAACTGCGAATCAGCGAATGGTGAATGGCCCATTCGCTGATTCGCTGATTCCTACCGCTTCCACGGCGGCGTATCTGGCAGCAGCTTCTCGAACTCGGCGATCAGCGCGACTTCGTAGGCGCCTTTGTACGTGCCGGCGAAAAAGCGCGGCAGGCCCTCGCGATAGAAGCGCTCCCACGACTTATCCTCTGCGCCAGGGTTGATCGGGAAGAAGAGCGCGTCGTTGCCGCGCGCAGCATCCATGTCGCCGGGCGCGTCGCCGACCATCAGAATGTGATCGGAGGCGTATTTGCCTTTGGCCGCCAGGCCGAGGTGCTGCTTTTTGGTGCCCATCTCCTGCCCGGCGATCACCCGCGCATACTGAGCGATGTCGTGCTCTTTCCACTCGCGGATCAGCGCCTCGGTGGGCGTGGCCGAAACCACGACCATGTCCGCCTTGCCTTTCATCTCTTCCAGGCTCTCGCGCACGAAGGGGAAGGGCGGCACGCCATGGACGATCTCTTCGACGGTCGCGTTGACGCCGGTCGTCCAGTTCCAGGCGGTCTGGAGCTCCGGATCAGGATAGGCAGCCATGTACTTTTTCAGGCCGTCGTTGCTGAGCGGGAACTCCTTCTGGGCAATGAA
>JALOOE010000138.1 GCA_025454565.1 Anaerolineae bacterium | reverse complement strand
AGGGTCCATCGATTCGGCGGCGGGAGCGACATCAGGTGACAGGCGCGGCGAGACGCAGCGTCAGACTTTGCGCGCCAGGGCCTGGTCGGCCAGATCGGCCAGCGCGGCCTTGAACGGGCCCTCCGGGAGCGGGGCCAGATCTGCCTTCGCCTGGTCGGCGAGGGCGCGCGCTTCGGAGAAGGCCAGCTCCACGGCGCCCGACGCGCGCACGGCCGAGACTGTGGCGGCCACGCCCTCCGCGCCCGTCCCCAGCCTGGCGATAACCTGCTCGGGATCCGGCTGGGCGCTCAAGTAGTAGAAGAATGGCAGGGTCACGATCCCTTGGCGCAGATCGCCGCCGACCGGTTTGCCAAGTGTGGCTTCATCGCCCGCGTAGTCAAGGATGTCGTCAACGATCTGAAAGGCGAGGCCGAAGTGGTTGCCGTAATCGTAGAGCGCCTGCTCCTGCTCCGGCGTCGCTCCGCCGAGAATCGCGCCCGAGCGCGTCGCCGCCGCAAAAAGGGACGCGGTCTTGGCGAAGATGCGCGGATAGTAGGCCTCTTTGGGCTGTCGCCACTGCCGGCTGGAGAAGAGTTGGCGCAACTCCCCCTCGACGATGATGCGGAGCGTCTCGGCGAAGAGCTGCACGACGGGCAGGTTATCGGTCTCGGCGGCGAACCCGGCGGCACGCGCGAAGATGTAATCGCCCGCCAGCACCGTTGCGCCCTTGTTCCAGACCGCGTTGAGGGTCGTGCTGCCGCGGCGCACTAATGCCTCATCGATCAGGTCGTCATGCACCAGCGTGGCGGTATGCAGCGTCTCCACGGCAGCCGCCACAGCGATCGTCTTCTCTGACGCGCGGTCGGCGTAGAAGCCGTAGGCAGCCAAAGCCAGGGCGGGGCGCAGGCGCTTCCCGCCGCTGCCCAGCAGCAGCAGAAACGCTTCCGCCATCGGCCCATATGCGTGGGCGCCGATGGTGCGCATCTTCGCTTCGACCCTGGTCAGGTCGTCGCGTACCAGATCGAGGAGGTTTGGCGCTTGGGTCATTGTCAGCAAATGGCGAATAGCAAATCAGCGAATGACGAATCGGCGCGTTGCTGCGCTGCAACCGCCGTGGTCGGTCTGCGACCGAGCTCTGATCTATTCACGCGAGCCTCTCAAAGCATGTGCGAGCAGTGGCGGTCGTCTGAATCGCTATCGCTTGCACGGTTGTTCCACAGAGCGCCGCCAGCTTATCCGCCACCAGCGGGATATACGCCGGTTCGTTGCGCTGGCCGCGGCGCGGATGCGGCGCCAGATATGGCGCATCGGTTTCCAACACTAACCGATCGATTTGTAGTCGGGGCGCGAGTTCGTGCAACTGACGGGCATTCTGGAATGTCACCGGCCCGCCCAGGCCCAGCTCTAAACCCAGTTCCACGGCCTGCTGAGCCTCTGCAAAATCGCCCGAGAATGCGTGCCAGATGCCGGTACAGGGATCAGGGATCATGACACAGGAATCGGAAGACAGCCTATCTCCCACTCTCCCGCCCTCCCATTCCTTGGTTTCTCGCCACCGCCGCACTTCATCCAGCAGATCGGCGTTGCATTGCCGGCGCACATCGCCCTGGCGATTGCGGCTGTGCAAGATGACCGGCAATCGCAGCTCGCCCGCGAGCTCCAATTGCCCACGCAACACGCGCTGCTGCTGATCGTGCGGCGTCTTCTCCCAATAGTAATCCAACCCGATCTCGCCGATGGCCACCACTTTCGGATGCTGTGCCAGCACCCGCAACTCCGCCAGGGTTGCATCGTTGAAATCGCCGCAATCGTTTGGATGCACGCCGACGGCCGCGTAGACGTGCGCATACCGATCCGCCAGGGCCAGCACCCGGCGGCATGATGCCAGGTCGATGGCCGGGTTGACGATGATCTCGACCCCGGCGGCCCACGCACGCTCGATGACAGCCTCGCGATCGCCGTCGAACTGGCGCAGGTCGAGATGGCAGTGGGTGTCGATCACCGATGAAGGACGAAAGACGGAGGACGAAACGGTCTCCTTCGTCGTTGGTCTTTCGTCTTTCGTCGTGGTCACGCCAGCCCCGCCACCCGCAAGCCATCCTGCAGGATAGCCGGCACCTTGTCGCCGTGCATCGTCTCGCAATAGACGCGGATCAGCGGCTCGGTGCCGGAGAAGCGGACGAGCAGCCAGCCGCCGTCCTCCAAGACGAACTTGTAGCCATCGATCGTCACCTTGTCGGTGACGCGCAGACCGCCGATCGTCGCGGGCATGGCTGCGTCCAGCCGGGTTTTGGCAGTCTGTTTGATGGCGTTGTCTTTGACGCGCGTGTCGATCCGGTCGTAGTAGTGCGGGCCGCCGACCAGTCCGAAGAGCATGTCGAGCAGCTCGGTCGGTTTCTTGCCCGTCCGCACCATCAGATCGAGCAGATAGAGATTGGCGAGGATGCCGTCGCGCTCGGGGACATGGCCCCGGAAAGCGTAACCGCCGCTCTCTTCGCCGCCGATCAGCCCGTCGTGCTCCATCATCGCCGGTGCGATGTATTTGAAGCCGACGCCGGTGTTGATGACGGGTACGCCATAGCGGGCGCCCAGCTTGTCCAGCATCGAGGTCGTGCTGATGGTCTTGACGATGGGTCCGCGCAGCCCGCGCACCTCCAGCAGATACATCGCCAGCAGCGCGTAGACCCGCAACTGATCGATGAATTGGCTGTGCTCGTCGCCGAAACCGCACCGGTCAGCGTCCCCATCCAGGATGCAGACGGCGTCGGCGCCGATCTCTTTGGCCTTCGCCAGCCCGGCATCGACGTTCGGCGGGATCGGTTCGGGCCGCTTCATTTCCGGGAAGATCGGGTTGCGGCCGGCGTGATGCTCGATGACGCGCGTTTTGCCGCCGGCGATGAAGCGCGACAGATAGCCCGCGCCGTTGCCCCACATGTTGTCGACGAGGATCGTGAAGCCGGCCTGCTTGATGGGCTCGACATCAATCAGCGAACGGATGCGCGCGTCATAGGCAGGTACCGGGTCGTAGATCCGAATCATGCCCGCTTTGACACCCGCATCGAACTCCAGGCGTTGCACCCCGGCGATCGTGTCCGGTATCTTCGCTTCGATGGCGCTGAGCCCGGCCGGATCGATTGCGCCGCCATTCTCATCGCGCACTTTGAAGCCGTTGTCGTTGGGCGGGTTGTGGCTGGCCGTGATGTTGGCCGCGCCCAGCGCGTGCCGCTCGGTGACGCCGAACGAGATGATCGGCGTGGGCATCCCGCCGCCGCAGAAGTGGACCGGGATGCCGTTGGCGGCCAGCACCTCGGCGGCTGCCACGGCAAAATCCTCCGACCGGAAGCGTTTGTCGCCGCCGACCACCGCGCCGCGGCTCAATTCCGCCGGGTAGCTTGCCTTCAGGTAATCGGCGAACCCCTGCGCCGCGCGGCGCACATTGTCGAATGTGAAATCCTCGGCGATGCGTGCGCGCCAGCCGTCGGTGCCGAAGTGAATGTCGGACATGTAGTACTCCATTCGGACGGAGGACGGAAGACCGAAGACGGATTCTGGTTTCCGTCCTCCGTCCTCCGTCTACCGTCGCGTTACCCCACGTGCGGTGAATGATTCCCGGTCTGCTGCAACGCGGTCAGATCGGCGTCGACCATAATGCGCACGAGCTGTTGGAAGGTGACGGTCGGCTCCCAATGCAGAATCCGGCCAGCCTTGCTCGGATCACCGACGAGCAGATCCACCTCGGCGGGCCGGTGGAACTTCGGATCGACGATGACGTGCTTCTCCCAATCCAGCCCCACGTAGTCGAATGCGACCTGGCAGAACTCGCGCACTGAATGCGTTTCACCGGTCGCGACGACGTAGTCGTCAGGACGGTCGTGCTGGAGCATCAGCCACATGGCGTGCACATAATCGGGCGCGTAGCCCCAATCGCGCCGCGCTTCCAGGTTGCCCAGCCGGAGCTCATCCGCCAGCCCCAGCTTGATGCGCGCTACCGCATGTGTGATCTTGTGCGTGACGAACTCCAGGCCGCGGCGGGGCGATTCGTGGTTGAAGAGGATGCCGGAGCACGCAAACAGGTTGTAGCTCTCGCGATAGTTGATCGTGATCCAGTGACCATACACCTTCGCCACCCCGTAGGGGCTGCGCGGGTGGAATGGCGTCGTTTCACGCTGCGGCACCTCATGCACCTTGCCGAACATCTCGCTGGAGCTGGCCTGGTAGAAGTGAATCTGCGGATCCACGATGCGGATGGCGTCGAGCACCCGCGTGACGCCCAATGCCGTGAACTCGCCGGTGAGCACAGGCTGCTGGAAGCTGGTGGGCACGAAGCTCTGCGCGGCCAGGTTGTAGACCTCGTTCGGGCGGTGCTCCTGGAGGATATTGATCAGGCTGACCTGGTCGAGCAAGTCACCCTGGACGATTTCGATGCGATCCTGAAAGTCGCGGATGCGGTCGAAGTTGATGGTGCTCGTCCGCCGCACCATGCCGATCACCTCATAGCCGCGCGCCAACAGGAACTCGGCCAGGTATGATCCGTCCTGACCGGTGATGCCGGTGATGAGAGCTTTAGGCAAGTTGCTATTCTCCTGAGGAGAAACGAGTAATGGCTTCGGGTCCGTAAAAGAACAGGTTCCGCCGTTGGCTCGGTCGGAGACCGGCCAAAGCGGGAAGTAGTACTTTTGCAGACCTTAGCGTCTTCTCGTTACTCGCTACTCCTTACTCGTCACGCTTCACGCATTGCGCGCCACAATCCGCATCTCTAGCGGCGTGGGATCGGTCGCACCGGTTCGCACCTGTTCGCGCCAATATGCCAACACGTCGGCCATGCTCTGCTCGAACGGGATGGCCGGCGCCCAGCCGGTGCGCGCCTGGAACTTGCGGATGTCGGCCATCACAGCCGGCACCTCCACCGGGCGTAGGCGGGCCGGGTCTTGCACGACCGAGACCGGCTTGCCCGACAGTCGGATCAGCGTCTCCAGCAAGGTCTGCGCCGTGAACGAATTCCCCGATCCGATGTTGTACACCTCGCCCGGCTCACCGCGCGTCAGCGCCAGATGATAGGCGCTGGCGACATCGCGCACATCGCTGAAATCGCGGCCGGCGCTCAGATCGCCCACGATCACCTGCGGCGGTCGCAGCCCGGCCTCGATCTCGGCGATCTGTTTGGCAAAGTCGGCGGCGACGAAGCCCTCGCGCTGGCGCGGACCGACATGGTTGAACGAGCGGACGCGCACCGCCGCCACGCCGTAGCTCAGGTAGTATTGCAGCCCCAGGAAGTCCTGGGCCACCTTGCTCACGCCGTAGGGTGTCACCGGACGCAGCGGGGTCTCCTCATCGACCGGCAAATCTTCCGGCGTGATCTTGCCGTACTCCTCGGCCGACCCCACGATCAGCACCCGGCTGGGCAGCTTGAGCTGCACCACCGATTCCAGCACATTGAGCTGCGACCGAATGTTGTTCTCCAGCGTGAACCAGGGGTCGAGCCGCGAGAGCGCCGAAATCGGTTGGGCCGCCAGGTGGAAGATGAAATCGGGCCGCGTCTCCTCGACGATGAAGCGCACCACCTCCAGCCGCGACAACTCCGCCGGGTAAAGCGCAACCCGGTCGCGGAGATGGGCGATGTTGTCGAGCCGGCCATACACCGTGCCGGAGATCTGCCAATCGGTATGATCCAGCAGATACTCGGCCAGATGGCTGCCGACGAAGCCGGAGACGCCGGTGATGAGTGCGCGCAAGAATGCCTCGCGATACGTGCTGCGGGATACGTGACTCATGCTGCAAATGGTCACTTGGCCGCGATTATACCGTAGGATGGCACGCAGGGCAAAGCATCGCGCAGCGCGCGCAACAAAAAGGGAGAGCGCGAGCGACGAACTCGACTCTCCCCACAGGTAGTGCGTGGTGCGTATTGCGTAGAGCAGGAACAAACTACGCAATACGCACTACGCACGACATCTCACACCAGCCCCGCCGCCTTCTTCAGCACTGCCACTTTGTCGAGCCTCTCCCACGGCGCATCGATATCGGTGCGGCCGAAGTGACCGTACGCTGCGGTTGCCTTGTAGATCGGGCGGCGCAGGTTCAGATCGCGGATGATCGCGGCCGGGCGCAGATCGAAGTTGTCATGGACCAACTGCACGATGCGCTCGTCGCTGATCTTGCCGGTGCCGAACGTTTCGACCGCGACGCTCACAGGATGCGCCACGCCGATGGCGTAGCTGACCTGAATCTCCACGCGGTCCGCCGCGCCGGCAGCAACCAGATTCTTGGCGACGTAGCGCATCATGTAAGATGCGGAGCGGTCGACCTTCGTCGGATCCTTGCCCGAGAAGCAGCCGCCACCGTGCCGGGCGACGCCGCCGTAGGTGTCCACGATGATCTTACGCCCGGTCAGGCCGGTGTCGCCGGCGGGCCCGCCGACCACGAACCGGCCGGTCGGGTTGACGTAGATCTTGGTGGCCGCATCGAGATAGCCGTTGGGCACGACATACTTGATCACCCGGTCGATCATGTCCATTTCGATCTTGGCATGGTCGACATCGGGGCTGTGCTGCGTCGAGATCACGACCGTATCCACGCGCGCCGGCTTACC
>JALOOE010000726.1 GCA_025454565.1 Anaerolineae bacterium | reverse complement strand
GAGATCCTGGACGCGGGCGGCGAAGGCGTCCACGTGCTGCGCGATCCGACCCGCGGCGGCGTCGCCAGCAGCCTGAACGAGATCGCCGCGCAGGCCCGTGTCGGCTTCCTGCTGGATGAAGCGAGCATCCCGATCCAGGAAGAGGTGCGCGGCGCGTGCGAGATCCTCGGCTTCGATCCGCTCTACGTGGCGAACGAGGGGAAATGCCTGGTCATCGTCGCGCCCGAGGCCGTCGACGCAGTCCTGACCGCCATGCGCGGCCATCCCCTCGGCCGCGAGACGGCGCTCATCGGCGAGGTCGTCGCCGAACGTCCGGGCAAAGTCTTCCTGCGCAGTCGCATCGGCGGCCTGCGCGTCGTCGATACGCTCAGCGGCGAGCAGTTGCCGCGGATTTGCTGAGTACAAAAACAAACCACGGAGACACAGAGGGCACGGAGAGGCATATTGGTATAGTCTCCGTGCGCGCCGTGCCTCCGTGGTGAACTCTCGCCAAAGGAGACAATGATGTCCACCCTGCTATTGAAACACGCCGATCTGCTCGTCACGATGGACCCGACCCGCCGCAAGATCGCAGATGGCGGGCTGTTCGTCCGCGACAACGAGATCGTGCAGGCCGGTCCCACCGCCGAGCTGCCGCCGGCCGCCGACACAGTCATCGACGCCCGCGGCATGATCGTGCTCCCCGGCCTGGTCAACACCCACCACCACCTCTATCAGACCCTCACCCGCTGCATGGCGCAGGATAGCGTGCTGTTCGACTGGCTGGAGACGCTCTACCCCATCTGGGCGCGGCTGACGCCGGAAGCGGTGACCGTCTCGGCCACGGTGGGGCTGGCGGAGCTGATGCTCTCCGGCTGCACCACGTCAAGCGATCACCTCTACGTCTACCCCAACGGCTGCAAAATCGAGGACGAAATCCAGGCCGCGGTCGAGCTGGGCATCCGCTTCACGGCCACGCGCGGCAGCATGAGCCTGGGGCGGAGCAAGGGCGGCCTGCCGCCGGATAGCTGCGTCGAAGAAGAAGCCGCGATCCTGAAGGACAGCCGGCGCGCCATCGAGCAATACCACCAACGGCAGCGCTTCGGCATGGTGCACGTGGCGCTGGCGCCCTGCTCGCCGTTCAGCGTCACCGGCGACCTGATGGCTGAGAGCGCCGCGCTGGCCCGCGCCTACGGCGTCCGCCTGCACACGCACCTGGCCGAAACGATGGACGAGGAGCGTTTCTGCATCGCGAAGTTCGGCGCGCGGCCGGTCGATTACGTCGAATCGCTCGGCTGGACCGGCGACGACGTGTGGCACGCGCACTGCGTCTGCCTGAACGCCGACGAGATCGCGCTCTTTGCCCGCACCGGCAGCGGCGTGGCGCATTGCCCCAGCTCCAACATGCGGCTGGCATCGGGGATCGCGCCGGTGCGGGCGATGCGCGACGCCGGCGTGCGGGTGGGGCTGGGCGTCGATGGCTCGGCATCCAACGACGGCAACCACCTGCTCGGCGAGGCGCGGCAGGCGCTGCTGCTCCAACGCGTGATGGGCAACCCCGCCGCGCTCGGCGCACAGGAGGCGCTGGAGATCGCCACCCTGGGCGGCGCGAGCGTGCTCGGTCGCGCCGATATCGGCAGCCTGGCGCCCGGCATGGCCGCCGACTTCATCGCCTACCGGCTGGCGCGGCTCGACTTTGCCGGTGCGCTGCACGATCCGCTGGCCGCGCTCGTCTTCTGCACCCCGCCGAAGGTGGATCTGAGCGTGATCAACGGCAAGGTGCGCGTCAAGGACGGCGAAATCGTCGATCGTCGGACTGGATATGCCGGCGCTGGTGCGACGGCACGATGCGATCAGCCGGAGGATGCTGCGGGGCGAGTGATACGTGGTGCGTGAAAATGGGTATGCGCCATATCGGTATCGGATAAGTGGGTTTTAGGTGTTATCCGATACCAGAGTTGAGGTTTTTCGTTCTCGAATCAATTGCAAGACAATCGATGCCATGCTAGAATATGTCCCAGAGTGTAGTGGGACTCGGAACATATGCCAACCGTACAGATCAAAGGGCCATACCGCTTCTTCTTCTATTCTGGTGACAGCGATGAGCCACCGCATATTCACGTCGAACGTGAAAACATGACGGCGAAGTTCTGGCTCAGTCCGGTGCGTCTTCAGAACAGCGGTGGGTTCAGTCGAGGCGAGATCAACCGTATTCAACGGCTTGTTGAAGAAAACAGAGAAGCGTTATTGAGAGGATGGAATGAGTTTTTCAGTGATTGAGATGCATGCGGCGGTCGCTCAACACGTGGCTGTAACTGAAGATTCGCTGGTGATTGATCTGATCGATGGACGAACGGTTTCTGTGCCGCTGGCCTGGTACCCGAGGCTGCTGCACGGCCAACCCGAAGAACGCAACCACTGGCGTATCATTGGTCAGGGCGAAGGCATTCACTGGCCCGATCTGGATGAAGATATCAGCGTGGAGAACATTCTGCTGGGACAACCGTCTGGTGAGAGCCAACGCTCGCTTGGTCGATGGCTTGAGGCACGGTCGTAAGCCTCTTCACCAGTTGCGATTCACATGCCGGCATCTGTGATCGGTCGCTGCGACAGCAACCGTACTTTTTCGGCTCAGTTCAGCAAACACAGTTCACTACACCAGGAGACCCGCGCATGCAATCTGCTTCAACCAACCCATCT
>JALOOE010000137.1 GCA_025454565.1 Anaerolineae bacterium | reverse complement strand
GCGCAGGACTTGATCCTCTATGACCGCGTGCCGCGCATCGACTTCGTCACGCGCGCCGACTGGCAGGAGCGCCAGGTGATGCTCAAGGCGGCGTTCCCGGTGGCGGTGCGCTCGCCGCGCGCCAGCTTCGAGATCCAATTCGGCGCGGTGGAGCGGCCCACGCATCGCAACACCTCGTGGGATCAGGAGAAGTTCGAGGTGTGCGCCCATCGCTGGGCCGATCTCTCGGAGGCCGGTTATGGCGTCAGCTTGCTGAACGACTGCAAATACGGCCACGATGTGCACGACAATGTCTTGCGCGTAACGCTCTTGCGCGGCCCTGAATCGCCCGATCCCGACGCCGACCGCGGCCAGCACCAATTCACCTACGCGCTCTTCCCGCACGCAGGCGATTGGACGGCGGCCGAGACGGTGCGCCGCGGTTGGGAGCTCAATGTGCCGGTGGTATGCGTGGCGACCGACGACGGACGACGGACGACGGACGACGGAGGGAGGACGCCTGCTGGCTTGAGCCGGTCTCAGACCGTGCCCAGCGCGCCCGCTCTCCCGCTCGCCCACTCGTTCCTCGAGGTCAACGGCCCCGCCATCCTTGAAGCGATCAAGCCCGCGGAGGACGGCGACGGCTGGATCGTGCGCTTGTATGAGCCGAACGGTGGCCGCGGCACGGTGATGTTGCGCTCGGCGCGGCCGTGGCAGCAGGTCGTCGCGTGCAACCTGGTGGAGGAAAATGGCGCGCCGATGCCGAACGACGGCCAGACCGTGAGGTTCCCCATCGGTCCGTTCGAGATCGTGACGCTGCGCGTGCGGTTTGCATAGCGCCGGGGAGGACACAAAATGGCTACCGATGATTACGAGCGACTCATTGACGCATTGAACGCGCTGCCCAACGGCTTCCCCCGGACGCCGTCGCGCGTCGAGTTGCGACTGCTGGCAAAAATGTACTCACCGGAAGAGGCGTGGCTGGCGGGCCAACTCACCGGTGCGATGGAGCCCGTCGAAGCCATCGCTGCGCGCGTCGACTTACCGGAGAAGGAAGCGAGCACGCGCCTGAAGGAGATGGCGCGTCACGGCCTGGTCTGGTTCGACCGGCAGGAGCGCTCGCTGCGTTATCGCCTGGCGCCCTTCGTCGTGGGCAGCTACGAGGCGCAGGCCGAGCGCATGGATCATGAGCTGGCGCATCTCGTAGAGGCGTACTTCGACGATGGCGGCACTGCCGGCATCATGGGGCCGGAGCCCGCGCTTCATCGGGTGATCCCGGCGCAGACCGCCGTGAAGTCCGAGTGGGTGCTGCCCTACGATGACGTCCGCGCCATCCTGCTCAACGCCAAGACGTTTCACGTCCGCGATTGCATCTGCCGGATACAGCAGGATCACCTCGGCCATAAGTGCAGCTTTCCAGTGACCATGTGCCTTTCCTTCTCGGCGCTCGGACGCCCGCCCGCGCCCGGTGATATCTCCAGAGAAGACGCGTTGGCGGTGCTGGATCGAGCCGAGGAAGTGGGGCTGGTTCACACGGTCAGCAACGTCGCCGAAGGGATCGGCTACGTGTGCAATTGCTGCGGATGCTGCTGCGGCGTCCTGCGCGGGATCACCGATCAGGGCATCGAGCATTCGGTGGCCTACGCCAACTACTACGCCGTCATCGACCCGGAAACGTGCCTGGGGTGCGGCGCCTGTATCGAGCGCTGCCAGGTGCACGCCATCTCCGAAGACGGCGGCGTGTCCATCGTGGACCGGGCGCATTGCATCGGCTGCGGGTTGTGCGTCACCGGCTGTCCCAGCGGCGCGGCATCGCTGAAGCCGAAACCGGCCAGCGAGATCGTGCAGCCCCCTCGCAATTTCGCCGCCTGGGAGCATGAGCGCCTGCTTAACAGGCATTTGATTGTCGAGAAGGACGCATCGGCTCAATGAATGACTATGATGACAAGCTGACCTGGCGCGATGTGCTCGCCTACCTGTTGGTCTACTCGCTCTGGATCGTCGTGAGCGCGGCGGCTGCGTATGCGCTGATGCTGCTACGCTCCGCTTTCCCGGTACCGCTGACGGTGCTGCTGGCGAGAAATCCGTACTTTCACACGCACACCGTCGAGCTGCGGGGGATCATCAACAGCGTCGATCGCCTGCTGTTGATCGTGCTTGCCGTAGTCTGGATCGTCTTCATTCTCTGGGTGGAGGAGTTTTTCCGCGCAAGCATCGTCAGGTCACGCGAGCGGCGCGCACGCGCACGCATCTCCGCCGACGGCGCGCCGGTCGCCGAAACAGGTTTGCAGCGCTGGAGCCTGGACCTGTTCCCACGCCGCCTCGCGATCGCCGCAGCCTTCCCAGCCAGCGCGCTGGTCATCTACGCGCTCATTGAGGGGATCACGCTGCTGATGGTGCGGAGTTGAGCGCGCTGCTCAGCCCGAAATACGCAGGTCATCGCGATGGATAGTAAGACTCGCAGGAGCAACTGGATCTGGCGCGATGGGCTGGGGTATGCGCTCGCGTTTCTGGCGTGGGTTGCCCTGAGCGCAGCCAGCGCGCTGGCGCTGCTGGCTGTGCGTTCGACGATCGGCCCGCTCACGTTGGCGATCGGTGTCAGGGACCTCGGTAGCCAGCAGCCCATCTGGGAGCTGGGCGCACGCGCCGGCACGTTCGACAGCATCGCACGGGTTGCGGTGGGCGTCGTCTGGCTCGTCTACATCCTGATCGTGGAGGAATACCTGAGATCGAGCATCGGTGATGCCAGGGCGCAACGCATCCGGGCTGCCAGCGCCGGGGCGGACGACAACCAGACCGTCTACAGCCGGCGAGGCCTGCGGACATTGGCGCGGCGGACGCTCATCGCCGCGGCGTTCCCGGCCGCCGTTTTCATCCTGTACCTGGTGTTACAGGGCGTGCTCTCGCTGTTGGTGCGTGCGTAGAGAATCGAGAGGAAAAGCATGATACGTCGCAAGATCGTCCTCATCGGCGCGGGGAGCGCCATGTTCACCCAGGGGCTGGTGGCCGATCTGATCCTGACCGGCCAGCCGTGGAGCCTGGCGCTCGTGGACATCGATCCGGGCGCGCTGGCCGTGGCCGAGGGGCTCAGCCGGCGGATGATCGCCGCACGTGACGCCGACATCACGGTGGCGGGTTCGCTGGAGCGTCGTGATCTGCTGGCAGACGCCGATATCGTCGTCACGACCATCGGCGTGGGCAGCCGCCGCGCCTGGGAGGCGGACGTCTTCATACCCCGGCAGTACGGCATCTTCCAGCCGGTGGGGGACACGGTCATGGCGGGCGGCATCTCGCGCGCCCTGCGCATGATCCCGGCCATGGTCGCCATCGCGGCCGATGTGATCCGGCTCTGCCCGCAAGCGTTGTTCGTCAATTACGCCAATCCGATGACGGCCAACTGCTGGGCCGTGCGGCGGGCCACCGGCGCCGACGTGATCGGGCTGTGCCACGGCGTCTTCCATGTCCAGCGCGAGCTGGCCGAGTTCATCGGCGCACCGCCGGAGGAGATCACCTGCCAGGGGATCGGGCTCAACCACTTTACCTGGATCTACGACCTGCGGCGGAACGGCGCAGATGCGTGGCCGCTGGTGCGCGACCGGTTGGCTGCTGAGGGGCGAGGCGAGCGAACGGGGAAGCGGCGCGCGAGCGACAACCCCTTCTGTTGGTCTCTCTTCGCGGCGTATGGCGCGTACCCGGCGGTCAACGACCGGCACGTCACCGAGTTCTTCCCGGAGCGCTTCCCCGGCGGCGCGTACTATGGCAAGACGCTGGGCGTGGACGCGTACTCATTCGAGCGCACCATCGCCCACGGCGACGAGATCTACGAGCGAATGGCCGCACAGGCCGCCGGCAAGGGGCCGCTGGATGACGCGATCTTCCGCCGCGCCGCCGGCGAGCACGAGCAGTTGCTCGACATCCTCGATTGCATCGCCGGGGACAGGCGCAGGACCTATTCGGCCAACCTGCCGAACCGGGGCGCCGTGCCTGGCCTCCCACCCGACGCCGTGCTCGAGTTGACCGCCGCCGCGACTGCCCGCGGCCTGCGGCCGCTCCTCGTCCCCGATTTTCCGCCGACCCTCGCCGCGCCGCTCATCCGCAAGATCGCGGCCGTGGAGCTGACCGTCGAGGCCGCGCTGACGGGCAGCCGCGCGCTCTTCGTGGAGGCGCTGCTGGCCGACGGCTGCGTGAGCGATCCGGCCGTTGCGGGGCGACTGGCGGATGATCTGCTGGCTGCGCACAAGGCGCATTTGCCGCAGTTTGCGTGATGACACACATGGTCTTTTTGCCCGAAAGAGCATCTCGCGCTACACTGCATATACAATGCAACACAAGATAAACGGGGGGACCAATGAGCAAGGCAGCAGCCATCTCGACCCGTATTGATCTCGACCTAAAGCGTGATGCAGAGCAAGTCTTCGCGGAGTTAGGAGTGACGCCATCACAGGCGATTAGCATGTTCTATCGACAGGTTGTCCTGCAGCACGGCCTACCATTCGAGGTAAAAGTACCGAGGAAAGAGACGCAGCAGGCTTTGACGGATGCCCAAACGCGCCGAGATCTGGAAGATTTCGCTGATCTCGATGCTCTGTATCAGGATTTGGGCATCTGATGCGCGTGATCCGACGCACCGCACAGTTCAAACAAGATGTCCGGCGGATGGAGAAGCAGGGCAAGAACACGGACCTGCTCGAAGCAGTGCTGCTTCCGCTCGCAACCGGGGAGACGTTGGCGCCGCATTACCACGATCGCCCGCTGGTGGGGAATATCGCGGCTCACGCGAGTGCCATTTGGAGCCTGATTGGCTGCTAGTCTATGAAGCAACTGACGATGAGCTGATTCTGATCAGAACAGGCTCCCATGCGGACTTGTTCGAATAGCATCATAGACTCCCACGGCAACGGGTGAGGAAGCATCCTCACCCGTTGCCATAGGACGCCTATTCCAGCAGCGTCCAGATCTCGTTGCTGCCGCCAGTATCTCGGAGCGCCTGAAACCCCCTCAGAGCCTCAGGCGGGATATTCGCGAACCACTCGTCAAACAACCGCTGACACTCCGCCACGTTCACGAACTCCGCTTCCACCGCATGCGCATAGGGCGCATCCGCCGCAATTCGCGCGAGTACCGCCCCCGAAGACAAAAGTGGGGGCAGACGGGAAGAGAGAGTAGATTCCTACCTAACGTCAGTCTTGTTGGAGCAGGCTGCGAAGTTCTGCTCTGGGAAGCAGTCAAAAACACTGATTGTCAGGCCTGAGGACTCGGCCCGTGCGATGACCACTTTGACCGCATTATAATCGCCGCCCGGCTCGTTTGACCGCGAGATCCCGCCATACGCTGCAATGTCCAGGTCATTGCCCTCGAAGGCGGCGCCATCCAGCACGACGGTCACGCGGTTGTGCGAGCTCCAGCGCTCCTCCAGGGCGATACCCCCCGACACGGCTTCCGGTTGGAGGGACCCGCCTTCGACCTGCAACCCGACGGCCGCGCCCAGGAAGCGGTCGCCAATGGCGCGGAGCGTCACCCGGTTGTGACGGCTGCCGGGGCCGAGGACGTTCTGCCCGCCGACGAGGCGCACATTGGCCCCTGCGGGGCGTCCACTGAAAAGGTTGTGGGAGGTTGCAACAGCCACCCGGTTGCGGTCGCTGGCGATGCCGCCCAGGATCCCCAGGTTCAGCACCGCGTTGTTCACGCACGCATTGCGGCGGATTACCGCTTCCACGCTGACGTTGCCGCCGGTAGGGTGCCCCAAATCCGGGTCGAGCGGCAGGACGATCATGCCGGCGTCGTTAGCAGCAGCCAGGCATCCCGTTACCATGCCATGCGCCCTTTCGTCCGCGGCGCGCACGCGGAGACCGATCCGATGCCCCCTGACGCAACAATGCCTGATCATCCCGCGTGCAACGATCTCGATACCGGGTCTGAGGCTCCTCCCGGAGCCGGGGCCGCCCTCGATCCACAGACGCTCGGCCCGGCCCTCATCTCCGACGACGATGACGCCCTCGCCGATGAACGCGGAAGGGGGCGCAAGGTCGCTGCCGTCGATCTGTGCGCCCTCCTCCAACACGGTCGGCTCGCCGTTCTCACCTGCCAGCGGAACACCCTTGGCATCCGCCGCCATGCTCAGCGTGCTGCACAGGATCGTCCTCTGGCCCAGCACCAGGCGGCCTCCGAACGGCCGTGACGGATCCAGACGGAAGACGCCGGACGCCAGGTTGATCGTCACGTCCTCCCTGGGCCGACCGTGCTCGTCGTAGACGGCTTCATACAGCGCAGCGACGTGTCCACCGGGCACCGCGATGACAGTGGCCTTGCCGTGTGCGGGTGTAGATTGGGTAGGGATCGCGCTTAATGGGATCATTACGTCGGCAACCTGATCGGAGCCTTTCGCGTGGCCCGATATCGCGTTCACGACCGAGACCTGTCAGGTTTGGGCATCGGGCATGCCGTGGCAGCGGATCGCACGGAAAACCTGACAGGTCTTTGGCGCGTTCACGGCTGCGTCATCTTGTCTACGCGCTTGAGCACCGCTTCCGCAACCGCCTTGCCCAGCGCCTCGCCGGCGTCGCGGTCGCTGGCGTAGTGCACGCCCGCCCAGATGCGCGAGTCCCCGGCTTCGTGGGCCGCG
>JALOOE010000136.1 GCA_025454565.1 Anaerolineae bacterium | reverse complement strand
GGGACTTGGTTTTCTGCTTTCTACAAGGAGTGAATGCTTCATGGCGCATCTCCGCAATGGTGCCCCTGTTCCGCGTAAGTCGTACGCGCGCATCCGCGACGTATACGAGTTGCCGCGGCTGATCGAAGTGCAGTTGGACTCGTTCCGTTGGTTCCAGTCCGAGGGTCTGGAGGAACTGTTCAGCGAGATTTCGCCTATCGTCAGTTTCAACAAGAACCTGGAGATCCACTTTGGCTCGCAGCCGATACCCCGGCCACAATCCAAAGAGGAGGAAGCCAAAGCCGATGGTTTCTGGTTCGGCGAGCCCAAGTATGCTGAACCCGAGTGTCGCGATCGTGATATGACGTTTGCGGCGCCGCTGTGGGTGCGGGTGAAGCTGATCAACCGCGAGACGGGCGAGGTGAGTGCGCAGAACGTGTTTATGGGCGACTTTCCGCTCATGACGGAGAACGGCACCTTCATTATTAATGGCGCCGAACGTGTCGTCGTCAGCCAGTTGATCCGCTCGCCGGGCGTCTACTTCACCATTGAAGAGGATCGCGTCACCGATCGGCGGTTATGCTTCTCGAAGATGATCCCGAATCGAGGCGCTTGGCTGGAGTTCGAGTCGAGCAAGCGCGACCTGATCTCGGTGAAGGTCGACCGCAAGCGCAAGCTGCCGGTGACGGTGTTGCTGCGCGCCATCGGTTACGGCTCGGATGAAGAGATCTTGGAGCTGTTCACCGAGGTCGACAACGAGCCGGAGCATGCGTATATTGCGACGACCCTGGAACGCGATCCGACCCGCACGGCGAATCGAGCGGACTCGGCAAAGGGTGTCGATGCCGCGTTGCTGGAGTTCTACAAGAAACTGCGGCCGGGCGATCCGCCTACGTTGGACAACGCCAAGAGCTTCATGCAGAACCTGGTCTTCGCCCCGCGACGCTATGACCTGGGCAAGGTGGGGCGCTACAAGCTCAACCGGCGGCTGGATCTCACCGTGCCGCTCTCGCATCGCACGCTGACTAACGAAGATCTGGTGGCGGTCGTCCGCAAGATGATCCAGATCAACAACGGCGTCGAAGGCGAGGACGATATCGACCACCTGGGCAACCGCCGCGTCAAGACCGTGGGCGAGCTGATCCAGAATCAGCTCCGCATCGGCCTGCTGCGCATGGAACGGGTGGTGCGCGAGCGGATGTCGATCCGTGACAACGATCAGACCACGCCGCTTTCCTTGATTAACATCCGGCCTGTGGTGGCGGCCATCCGCGAGTTCTTCGGCGGGTCGCAGCTAAGCCAGTTCATGGATCAGACCAATCCGCTGGCCGAGTTGACGCACAAGCGGCGTCTCAGCGCGCTGGGGCCGGGCGGTCTGCGTCGCGAGCGCGCGGGCTTCGACGTGCGCGACGTGCACAACAGCCACTATGGCCGCATCTGCCCGATCGAGACGCCGGAAGGCCCGAACATCGGTCTCATCGGCTCGTTGGCAACCTATGGCAAGATCAACGAGTTCGGCTTCATCGAGACGCCGTATCGGAAGGTGCGCAATCGCGTCAAGAACCAGCCCGAGCTGCTGGTGGGCAAGATCCTGCGTGAGCGGGTCTCGCTGCCCGACGGTACGGTCTTGGCGGCATCGGGTGTCGTGGTCGACGCGCAACTGGCCGATCAGATCGCGCAGATGAGCGGTGTGATGCCCGAAGTGCGCATCGTGCCGGAAGTGACTGACGAGATCAGCTTCCTGTCGGCCGACGAGGAAGATCGCTACGCCATCGCTCAGGCGAACGCCCGCACCAATGAGCAGGGCCATTTTGTTGAGTCGCGTATCTCGGTGCGCCGCAACCAGCAGTTCCTGTTCGAAACGCCCGGCAATATCGAATACATGGACGTCTCGCCCAAGCAGATCGTCTCGGTTTCCGCCGCGTTGATCCCGTTTCTGGAGCATGATGACGCCAACCGTGCGTTGATGGGCTCCAACATGCAGCGCCAGGCTGTGCCGCTGCTGCGGCCCGATGCGCCCATCGTCGGCACCGGCATCGAGCAGCAGGCTGCCGTGGATTCCGGCCAAGTGCTTGTGGCAGTCCATCCCGGCGAGGTGATCAGCAGCCGCAGCGATGAGATCGCGGTCCTGGAGGATGACGGTACCCGTCGCACCTATCGGTTGCGCAAGTATCAGCGTTCGAATCAGAGTACCTGCATCGACCAGCGCGCAGTCGTCCAGAAGGGCGACCGGGTGGAAAAGGGTCAGGTCTTGGCCGACTCCAGCTCGACTGATTTTGGCGAGATGGCGTTGGGCCAGAATGTCCTGGTGGCGTTCATGAGCTTCGAAGGTGGCAACTATGAAGACGCCATCCTGATCAGCGAGCGGCTGATCCAGGAGGACAAGTTCACCTCGGTGCACATCGAGAAGCACGAGATCGAGGCGCGCGACACCAAGCTCGGCCCCGAGGAAATCACGCGCGACATCCCGAACGTCGGCGAGGACGCGCTGAAGGATCTGGACGAGAACGGCGTGGTGCGCATCGGCGCGGTGGTGGTGCCCGGCGATATCCTGGTGGGTAAGATCACGCCAAAAGGCGAGACCGAGCTCAGCCCGGAGGAGAAGCTGCTGCGCGCAATCTTCGGTGAGAAGGCGCGCGAGGTGCGCGATTCCAGCCTGCGCCTGCCGCACGGCGAGTACGGCAAGGTTGTGGATATTAAAGAATTCAGCCGCGACGAACATCGCGATCTGCCGGCCGGCGTCGAACGCATGGTGCGCGTCAGCGTGGCGCAGCGCCGCAAGCTGATGGAAGGCGACAAGATGGCGGGCCGCCACGGCAACAAAGGCGTCATCTCCCGGATCGTGCCGGTGGAGGATATGCCGTTCCTGCCCGATGGCACATCGGTCGATATCATCCTGAACCCGTTGGGCGTGCCCTCGCGCATGAACATCGGGCAGATCCTGGAGACGCACCTGGGGTGGGCCGGCGAGCGCCTGGGCTTCCGCGCCGAGACCCCCGTGTTTGATGGCGCGCGCGAGGCGGAGATCGAGGCGGAGTTGGCGCGCGCGTGGCTGGCCGATCGAGCGTGGGAAAAAGCGACCAAGCGCGCCTGGGATTGGGCGACCAAGCAGGGGCTTTCCGAGACCGAATACCGCGATGACGATGAGGTGCGCGCGCTTTACCTGGCCGAGTGGCTGAGCGAGCGTGGCTACGATGCGGAAACGGCTTACAGCGACTATGGGTATGCGCGGCAGGCTGTCCTACACGAGTGGCTGGCCGAAGAGCCGCAAGGCTACGACCCGGAACTGCTGATCTCGCCGTCCACGGACGATCGACCGTTGCACGTGCGGCTGGAATCCGATGAGCTGGCGCGTGTCGTCTGCCTGCGCGAGTGGCTGAAGTGGGTCGAGCGCGAGCAGATGCGAGTGATCAATCTGGCGCCTCCGGCCGCTTCCGAGGCTGAAGTGCCCGAATTCCAAGAGGTGGCTGAAACCCCCGAAGAGCGCGCCGCTATGTACGCCCAGATGGAACGCATTCACAATCTCTCCGACGAGGAGGTGGTTGCCGAGGCGCTGCGCGTGAGCCGGGAAACCAATCAGCCGCTGCCAACTTGGGGCAAGACGCTCCTGTTCAATGGGAAGACCGGCGAGTCGTTTGATCAGGCAGTGACCGTGGGTATCATCCACATGATGAAGCTGCACCATCTGGTCGAAGACAAGGTACACGCTCGTTCGACCGGTCCCTACAGCCTGGTCACGCAACAACCGTTGGGTGGTAAAGCGCAGTTCGGCGGCCAGCGCTTCGGTGAGATGGAAGTGTGGGCGCTGGAAGCTTATGGCGCGGCGCACAGCCTCCAGGAGATGCTGACCGTCAAATCCGACGACGTTACGGGCCGCGTGAAGACGTACGAGTCGATTGTCAAAGGCGAGGCGATCGAGTCGCCCGGCGTGCCGGAGAGCTTCCGAGTGTTAGTGAAGGAACTGCAATCGCTTGGCCTGGCCGTCGAAGTGGTGGACGCCAAGGAAGAAGTGATCCAGTTTGGCCGGGAAGACTCGGAAGAGAAGCTGCCGAACCTGGGCTTCAGCTTGAGCTTGCCAGGCCCGATGAGCCGCGGGATGGAGTAAACGCAGAAGTCAGAATGCAGATCGCAGAGCGGTCTCCATATTCTGCATTCTGACTTCCGCGTTCTGCCTTACGGGAGATGCTAAATGGAAGTTAACGAATTCGATGCCATTCGCGTGTCGCTCGCCTCACCGGAGCAGATTCTTAACTGGTCGCACGGTGAAGTCACCAAACCGGAAACGATCAACTATCGCACGCTGCGTCCAGAGCGGGACGGTTTGTTCTGTGAGCGCATTTTCGGTCCTCAGCGGGACTGGGAGTGCGCCTGCGGCAAATACAAGCGTATTCGCTATAAGGGCATCGTCTGTGATAAATGCGGCGTCGAGGTGGCGCACAGTCGCGTGCGCCGCGAGCGCATGGGCCACATCAAGCTGGCGAGTCCGGTTTCGCACATTTGGTATGTTAAGGGCGTGCCCAGCCGGTTAGGGTTGTTGCTCAATGTCAGCCCACGTAACCTGGAGCGCGTGCTCTATTTCGCCCAGTACATCATCACCCACGTGGACGAGGATGCCCGTAATCGCACCATCACCCGCGCGGAACGCGATCTGAACCAGAAGATCGGCCGGTTGGAAGGGGAGATTCAGGCGAAACTCGCCGAGCTTGAGGCTGACCGCACTGCACGTGCAGGCGAGTTGGATCAACAAGAGCAGATGCAACTGACTGCGCTCGCCGAGCGTGTGTCGACCGAGACCAATGAGACGATCGCCGTCGGGCAGCGGCTGCAAGCAACGTTGGAGCAATTGCATGGCAAGCGCACCCCCGAAGCGATCCGCCTGCCTTGGGTGGCGGAACATGTGCTGGTGCCCGCCGGCGAGTCGGCCACGCGCGACCACGCAATCGCGCTGGAAGAGGCCATCCGCAACCGCCTGAACCAGATCGAAGACGAGAGCAATCACGAGCAGGAGAGCATTCGCGCCAACTTCGGCGCTCGCCGCGACCTGATTCGTCGCGAGATCGACCAGGCCATCGAGGAACAGCGGATGTCGATCGAGACGCAGAAGACGCAGATGCGTGCCAAGCTCACCGACCAGCTTCACGAGCTCAAGGAGTTGCGTGAGCGCGAGCTGCTGTCGGAGACAGAGTACCGTGAGCTGCAAGAGCATTGGGGCAACGTATTTCGCGCGGGTATGGGCGCCGAAGCAGTGCGCGATCTGGTCGGGAAGATCGATCTCGACGGGATGGTCAAAGAGCTGCGCATCGAGATCAACACGACGCAGTCGAAACAGCGCAAGCGGAAGGCGGCCAAGCGGCTGCGTGTGGCCGAGTCGTTCCGCAAGAGCGGCAACCGGCCGGAGTGGATGATTTTGACGCAGTTGCCGGTGCTGCCGCCCGATCTGCGGCCGATGGTGCAGTTGGATGGCGGTCGCTTCGCGACCTCCGACCTGAACGATCTCTATCGCCGCGTCATCAACCGCAACAACCGGCTTCGCCGTCTGCTGGAGTTGGGCGCGCCCGATGTGATCGTGCGCAACGAGAAGCGCATGCTCCAGGAAGCCGTCGACAGCCTGGTGGATAACGGTCGGCGCGGTCGCGCCGTCAGCCGATCGGGCAAGCGCAAGCTGAAGAGTCTGTCTGATCTGTTGAAGGGCAAGCAAGGGCGCTTCCGCCGCAACCTGTTGGGCAAGCGTGTCGACTATTCCGGCCGTTCGGTCATCGTCGTCGGCCCGGATCTCAAGCTGAACCAGTGTGGCCTGCCGAAGAAAATGGCGCTGGAGCTCTTCAAGCCCTTCGTTATGCGGCGGCTGGTGGAATATAACTACGCTCACAACATCAAGAGCGCCAAGCGACTGGTGGATCGGGAAAGCCCCGAGGTATGGGATGTTCTCGAAGAAGTGACCAAAGATCGCCCCGTGCTGCTGAACCGGGCGCCGACCCTGCACCGATTGGGCATCCAGGCGTTCGAGGTGATCCTGATCGAGGGCAGCGCTATCCAAATTCACCCGTTGGTGTGCGCGGCATTCAACGCCGACTTCGACGGCGATCAGATGGCTGTGCACGTGCCGCTCTCGGACGAGGCCGTGCGCGAAGCACGCGCGCTGATGATGAGCTCATCGAACCTTCTCAAGCCATCGTCGGGCGAGCCGATTGTCGGGCCGTCGAAGGATATGGTGCTCGGCTGCTACTACATGACCGTCGCTGCGCCGGGCGCCAAGGGGGCCGGAAAGAGCTTCATCGATTCCGATGAGGTGCGCCTGGCCTACGATCTGGGCGTTGTTGACCTGCGCGCACCGATCAAGATGCGTTTCACCGATTGGGCCGATGAAGTGACGCTCGATCAACTTGAGTTCGACCCCGAGCTACATGCGGTCTTGGCCGGCCGCGGCATGAAGACCGCCGGTGATGTTGTACGCGCGCTGGTGAACGATCGGCCGATGCTGACCCAGGAGTTGGGCCTCAGCGGCCGCGCACTGGATGAAATCCGCGAGCATCTGATGGCGCAGCAGGTGCGCCCCGATAAGCCGCCGCAGACGGGCCTGCTCGACACGACCGTGGGCCGCGTGCTCTTCAATGTGCCGCTGCCG